>DASTEX010000331.1:0-9493 GCA_035709185.1 Gemmatimonadales bacterium | reverse complement strand
CTTCCTGGTTGACCCGGCAGCCCATGGCGAGCCCGGTGATGACGGTCGGCTCTACGAAGTACCCGCCCCGGCAGCGCTCCGGCAGGTTGGCCGGTACGCCGCCACCGCAGAGGATCCGGCCGCCTTCTTCCTTCGCCAGCGAGATGTAGTCCAGGATCTTCTGCCGATGGGCGGCTGAAACCACCGCGCCCTGGTCGGTGGACGGATCGAGCGGATCGCCCACCCGGAGGGAGCGGGCCGCGGCGACGAAGCGCTCCAGGAATCGATCGAACAGCGGGCGCTCCACCAGCACGCGCGAACCGCAGAGGCAGATCTGTCCCTGGTTGGTGAAACTGGAGCGCACCACCTCGGGGACCACCCGATCGAGATCGGCATCGCCCAGCACGAGCGTTGGGTTCTTTCCGCCCAGCTCCAGGGTCAGCTTCTTGAAGGCCGGTGCCGCGACCCGGGCAATTTCGGCTCCGGTGCGGGTCCCGCCGGTAAACGAGATGGTTTTCACCTCGGGGTGGGCCACCAGCGCCGCACCCGCTTCCGAGCCCAGACCATGGACCATGTTGAGGACGCCCGGTGGAAGCCCGGCTTCACGGCAGAGGTCGCCCAGCCGGGCGGCCGTGGTCGGCGTCAGCTCCGAAGGCTTGGCCACCGCCGTATTTCCGGTGGCGATGGCGGGGGCGATTTTCCACGACAGGAGATAGAGCGGAAGATTCCAGGGCGAGATCAGCCCCGCCACCCCTCGCGGCCGGCGCAGCGTGTAGTTGAGCGCCGCGTGATCGGTGCTGTGGGTCTCGGTGCTGGTGTGCAGGATGGCGGTGGCGAAGAACCGGAAGTTGGCCGACGCCCGGGGAATGTCGAGCCTACGGGCCAGCGCTAGCGGCTTCCCGGTGTCGTGCGACTCGGCCTCCGCCAGCGCTTCGACGTCGCGGTCGATCAGATCCGCAATCCGGAGCAGCAGCCGGGAGCGCTCGCCGGCCGGTGTTCCGGACCACGCCGGGAACGCGGCCCGGGCGGCCTCTACCGCGGCGTCGACATCACTGGCGTCACTCGCGGGAACCCTGGCACTGGGACAACCAGTGGCCGGATCAACCTTGTCGAGGTAACGGCCCGAGCGGGGCGCTGCGGGATTGCCGTTGATGAAGTTCGCGATGGTGGTCACGCTACAAAAACTAGTCGGAAGGGTCGGAATTGTCGGTACGGTCGGAAGCACTATCCTGGCCCTCCGACTTTCGACTTTTCCGACTCTTCCGACCTTTCCGACCCTTCCGACCTTTAGACCTAAGCCGCCCGAAGGTTCAAGCGGTCACTGACTTCATTGAGCGCGCTGCGGACCCCGCCGAACTGGTCGCCCGCGGCGCGGAGGATGTCCTCCAGCCCCACCCGGCTGGCGAGCCAGTGGTCGGAGGCTTCCGAGAAGCCACGGGCGCCGAGGGAGTCGTAGTAGGAGAGATCGGGGCCACCCTTCCGGAAGCGGCGCGCCTCGATCCATTCGGGGAAGATCCCCGCCATCCAGAGGGCATAGTTGCCGAGGTGCACCAGCACCTTGAACTGGCGCTCGCCCTGCGAGGCGGCCACGTCGGCCAGGATGTCGACCAGGTAGCCGTGGCGGTGATCGTCGATCGGAGCCACCCGCTGGGCCCGGTCGCGGAGGCCGAACTCCCGGAGCAGCGCGGCACAGTAGTCGGCCACCCGGCGATCGTCGATCCCGCGAGAGAGCAGCGAGTGCCGCACCAGGACGTAGAAGAAGAGCGAAGGGGAGGGCCCTGGCACCGGCGCCGTCTGGAGGCGTTCCACCAGCTCGGGCCGATCGAGCAGCTCGTCGAGGTCTTCCGCTTCCAGCCAGAGATCCACCTCTTCGCGCGGCACCGCCTCGCCCCAGCTCCAGCGGAGCAGCAGGGCAACGTCGTCGGCTGTCAGGCGACTGCGGGCGTCCGGCTGGATCATCCCGGGTTCCTCCTCACAAGGGGGACGTGCATATCGGATGCCAGTGACAACGACAAGGTGGGATGTTCCAATCCGCACTGTCAATCCCCGGACAGGGATGCTCAAGTGTCATTCGGGGAACATCTTGCGGACTGCCAAAACGGGCGGAATATTGGAACCCTCGGGCGCGGAAGCGCACGACGCTTCATCTGCCCCTTCCTGCACCTATACCAGGCTCCTCGCGAAACGAACCGGGCCTTGAGTTCGTTCCCTGGATTTTTGTATACAATTTTGCGTCCCAGGTTGGCTTCCGCTCCGGAGGGTGTTATGCGACTTGCGCGGTGGGCTCTGATTCTTCTGCTCTTCCCCGGCGCCGCTCCATCGATAGTGGGGGCCCAGCAGGGCAGCATTACCGGACGGGTCATCGATGAAGGGACCCGGCAGCCGCTCAGCGGCGCGCGGGTCCAGGTGAGCGGGACGTCTCACTTTGCGCTGAGCAACGCCCAGGGCAGCTACACCATCCGCGGGGTGGCGCCGGGCAGTCATCAGCTCCGGATCATCCTGATCGGGTACGCCTCCGTGCTCCAGAACGTGACGGTCCCGGCCGGCGGCACCGCGACGGTGGACTGGTCGATCCGGGGCGTGCCCTTCACGCTGGAAGAGATCGTGACCACCGCCACCGGAGAGCAGCTCACCCGGGAGCTGGGGAACAACATCGGGCGGATTTCGACCCCGGATGTGGTTCCGACAGCGCCGATCACCAACCTCCAGCAGCTGCTCAGCGGACGGGTGGCCGGGGTGAACGTGATGCAGTCGAACGGCGTCACCGGCCAGAGCGCCCGGATCCGGGTTCGCGGCATCAGCAGCGTGTCGCTCTCCAACGACCCGGTGGTCTACATCGATGGGATCCGGGTCGCCTCGGAATCGCCCACCGGGGCCTTCATCGGGGGAGGCACCACGTCGCACCTGAGCGACCTGAATCCGGAAGAGATCGAGAGCATCGAGATCGTCAAAGGTCCCTCGGCGGCCACGCTGTACGGCACCCAGGCGGCCAACGGCGTGATCCGGGTGACCACCAAGCGGGGCCGCCCCGGGGCGCCGCAGTGGAATGCCTGGCTCGAGGGCGGTCTGCTCAAGGACACCTACGAGTACCCCAGCACCTGGTTCTCCAAGGCGGTGGGGTCCGAGACAGCGTGTTTCCCCTGGCAGGAGGCCCTGGGCCAGTGCGAGATCGAGCAGCTCCATCAGCTCTCACTGCTGGAGAATCCGGAAACCACACCTTTCGGCACCGGCAACCGGCAGCAGGCCGGACTGAGCGTAACCGGCGGGTCCGAAGCGATCCGGTACTTCGTCTCGGGTGAGTGGGAACGGGAGCTGGGGCTGCTCAAGATGGCCGACACCGAGCAGGAGTATCTCAAGCAGGAACGGGGAACCGACGAGATTGCGCTGGAGCAGCGACGGCCCAACGAGCTCAGGAAATTCAGCGGCCGGGTCAATCTCTCGACCACCATCGCCGGCAACCTGGATGTCAGCGTTTCCTCGGGCTACGTCGACAACGACATCCGGCTGCCCCAGACGGGAGACAACTTCCAGAGCATCATCGGATCTCCCATCCTGGGCTCGGCCAATCCGAGCGTGGTGGCGGTGACCGGCGGCTACGGGTTCGCCCGGCCGGCCGACGCACTGGGCGAGGTGACCTGGCGGCGGAATGATCACTTCACCAACAGCGTGACGGCCAACTGGCGGGCGCTTCCCTGGCTGACCGCGCGGGGAACGCTGGGACTGGACTACCTGGCCTACGTGGACGAGCAGAACGTGTTCAACGGACAGGGTTGCAAGACCTGCGCTACTGAACGGCAGGGGAAGCGGCAGCTGTGGCGCTTCACCCAGTCCAAGTACAGCCTCGATGCCAACGCTTCGGGCAACTGGCGGCCCCACTCGCGGATCGGTGCCCGGACCACAGCCGGCCTGCAATACAACTTCGACGATCTCTTCGGCGTGCGGAGCCAGGCCGACATCCTGCCGCCGGGTTCTCTGACCCTGACCGCCGGGGCGCAGAAGACGCTGACCGAAGAAACCACCGAGATCAAGACCTTCGGGTACTACGTCGAGCAGCAGTTCAGTCTGGACGACCGGCTCTACCTCATCGGAGCTGTGCGGGTGGACGCGAACAGTGCCTTCGGTCAGGAGTCCCGCTCGGCAACCTATCCCAAGGTCTCGGGATCCTGGGTGGCTATGGAGGGCCGGAGCGGCTGGCTCAATGACGTCCGGGTGCGGGCGGCCTACGGCGTATCGGGACAGCAGCCGGGCGCGCTGTCCGCGCTGACGTATGACGTGCCGGTCACTGCCTCGGTTTTCGGGACCGCCAATACTCCGGGGGCCGTGCTCGGCGCGCTGGGCGACGTCGCGCTCAAGCCGGAGCGCTCCAGCGAGATCGAAGCCGGGGTGGATGTGGGACTGTTCGGGAACCGGCTCCGGATCGAAACCACGGTCTACAACAAGTCGACCGACGACGCGCTGGTGAACCGGAATATCCCGCTCTCGCTCGGGACCACGGCCACCCGGATCGAGAATATCGGCACCATCAACAACAAGGGCATCGAGGTTTCGGTCAATGCGCGGATCATCGAGAACGACAACCTGATCTGGGACCTCCAGCTGGAGGGTGCGGGAAACAAGAACCGGCTCAAGTCCCTGGGAGCGGGCGTACCGCCCCTGGTGGGCTTCGGATACAAGAACATTCCGGGGTACCCGATGTTTGGCCTCTGGTGGCAGGACCTGCTTTCCTATGACGACGCCAACAGCGACGGCTTCATCGATCCCACGGAGGTGGTGGTCTCCGATACGCTGGTGTTTCTGGGCTCGACCGTCCCCACCCGGACCCTGACGGCCACCAACGCGTTCTCCCTCTTCGGGAACCGGCTGTCGGTGATGCTGATGGGCGAGTACAAGGGCGGCTACGTCACGCACAACGTCAACGGACTGTTCCTCTGTGCCTTCCAGGTCAACTGCCAGGCCCGGCATGATCCCTCGGTCTCCCTGGAAGAACAGGCCAAGGCGGTGGCCGGGGCCCGCGCCTTCGGGGCCTACGCCGAAGACGGCAGCTTCTTCCGGCTGCGGGAGGCCAGCGTCACGTACCACGCACCCGCTTCCATTTCGCGCATTATCGGCGCCCGGAGCGGCAGCATCACCTTCAGCGCCCGGAACGTGTTCATGATCTCCGGCTTCGACAGCTGGGATCCGGAAAACGTGACCCAGTCGGGCGATGCCGCCAACTACAACTTCTTCCAGCTGCGCCAGCCGCTGTACCTGACCCTGCGCTTCAACCTGGGGTTCTGACCATGCGAACGCTCACGACCGCTACCGTGCTTCTCCTGGCCCTGGCGGCGGGTGCCTGCAGCCGGGATGACATTCTCGACGTCAACACGCCGGACGTAATCGATCCTGGCGCGCTCGACAATCCGCTCGGGGTGCAGGCGCTGTATGCCGGCGCCGTTTCCGAGTTGGCCTTCCAGATGGACAACGCGTTCGGCCTGGCGCTGGTCTCGGCGCTGTTCACCGACGAGGCCATGCACGCCAGCACGCCCCCGGCGGTCCGCGAGTGGGACCTGCGGAACGTGCTCACCACCAATACCACGACGCCCGCGCTGTTCCTGAATCTTCAGCGGGCCCGGGCCCGCACGGCGGACGCGGCCGCCCGAGTGGCGGCCGTCGTGGGAGCGCCGGACGCGCGGGTGGGTGAGCTGCTCGCCGTGGAGGCCTTTACCTGGATCCTGCTGGCGGAACACTACTGCTCGGGCGTGCCGGTGAGCCGCGCGGTCGCGGGGCAGTTCGAGTACGGACCGCCGCTCAGCACGGATCAACTGCTCGACACGGCGCTGGTCCGGCTGGACGATGCCGACGCGGAAGCCGCCGGTAACGCCCGCGTCATCAATCTGATCGCGGTCCTGCGCGGGCGGGCCCTGCTCAACCAGGGTGACTTTGCCGGCGCCGCGGCCGCGGTGGCCGGAGTCCCGACGGACTACGTGTACCAGATCTTCCATTCCACCACCACTCCGCGGCAGACCAACCAGATTCCGGTGCAGTTCAACGCCGACATCTTCTCGGTGCCGAGCGGTGAAGGCACCAACGGCCTGAACTTCTCCACTGCCGGGGATCCCAGGGTGCCGGCGGTGATCTCAGCGAATGTGGTGAGTCGGAACGACGGGGTCACCCCGATGACGTATTACGTGAGGTACACCAGTCAGGCCGATCCGGTGATTCACGCCAGCGGAATCGAGGCCCGGCTGATCGAGGCCGAGAACGAGCTCGACCTGGGCAATACCGGCCCCTGGCTGGGTTTGCTGAATGACGTTCGTGGGACCGTCGGACTCGCGCCCCTGGCCGACCCGGGGACGGCGGAGGGCAGGGTCGCGCTGATGTTCCGGGAACGGGCCTTCTGGTTCTACCTCACCGCCCACCGCCTGGGCGATCTGCGCCGCATGGTCCGGCAATATGGTCTCGACGCGGAGTCCGTCTTTCCCACCGGGGCGTATCACAAGCAGGGTCTGACCCGGGGGACCCAGGTCACGTTCGTCATCCCGCAGCCGGAGGAGAACAACCCCGAGTTCGACGCCTCGGCGTGTAATCCGCTCGTACCGTAGCCGCATGCCGTGGTTGGAAGGTCAGGGAACACAGTCGGAAGGGTCGGAAGGGTCGGTAGGGTCGGATGAATCGGAAACCACTTGAGACGGTTCCGACCTTCCGACCTTTCCGACCCTTCCGACGGGGGTTCCAGCAAGGAGGAAGTCGTGCCATCAGTGTGGTTTCGCCGGGGCAGCATCTCCTGCCTGACAATGCTCGTTCTCGCAGGGGTATGGCGGTCGGTTCCGGCGCAGTCGGCCGATACCACGTGGGACGTGACCCGGCCGCGAGGACAGACCCGAACCATCGACTTCACGGTGAGCGAGGGGACCTGGATGTCCCTCGACGTTTCGCCCGACGGGCAATGGCTGGTGTTCGATCTCCTGGGCCAGATCTACCGGCTTCCGATCGCCGGCGGAACCGCGGTGCCGCTCACCGAAGACAGCGGGATCGCGGTCAACTTCCATCCCCGGATCTCGCCCGATGGGCGACGGGTTGCGTTCATCTCCGACCGGCAGGGGCAGAACAATGTCTGGGTGATGGACGCTGACGGGAAGAATCCGAAAGCGGTGCTGCCGGACCCGGGATCGACTCACCGGAGCCCGGTCTGGATGCCCGACGGCCGCTTCCTGCTGTTCGAGAAGCTCAGCAACCTGCTGTTCCGCTCGATTCACATGGTGCACGTCGACGGCGGCAAGGGCACCGAGATCGTCAAGGCCGAGATGGGAAGCATGCCGAGCCGTCCCAGCCCTTCGCCTGACGGCAAGTCGGTGTACTACGAGATTCATACCGGCCGGTTCAGCGGGACGTTCGGTCTGGATGATATCCTGAAAGGCGCCTATCAGCTTCGCCGCACCGATCTGGCCACCGGCGACGCCATCGACATCACCGCCGGCCAGTCGGCTCAGCAGGATCGGGGAACCAGCGGTGGGGCCTACGCGCCCGAAGTGAGCCCCGACGGCCGCTGGCTCGCCTTCCTGCGGCGAATTCCCGACGGGACCATCACGTGGAAGGGGCACACCTATGGCCCGCGGTCGTCGTTGTGGCTGCGCGATCTCGAGGGTGGAGGCGAGCGGCTGCTGATGGATCCGGTGGACCCCGACATGTCGGAGGACGGAATCCAGCAGCACGGTACCTATCCCCGCTACCGCTGGATGCCTGACGGCCGGAGCATCGTGCTCGCGCAGGGCGGGAAGATCCGCCGGGTGGACGTCGCGACCGGACAGGTAACCACCATTCCCTTTACGGCCCGGGTGCGCCGCACCATCTCGGAGCAGGCGTGGCCCCGGTTCCGTCTGAGCGACGGTCCGGTCGAGGCCCGCTTCCTCCGCTGGTACGCGGCTTCGCCCGACGGTCGCACGCTGGCGTTCCAGGCCTTTGGCCGCATCTGGCTCAAGGACCTGCCTGACGGGACGCCGCGACGCCTGACGCCGGCCGGCTTCGGTCCTTTCGAGTTCGCCCCGGCCTGGTCTCCCGACGGCCGCTCGATTGCCTTCACCACCTGGGACGACTCGACGCGCGGCGGAATCTGGCGCATCGCCGTGGGCGGCGGTGCGCCCCAGCCGGTGGCGCAGCCTCCCGGTGAGTATCTCAACCCGGTCTGGACTCCGGACGGCCGGGAGCTGGTGCTCATCCGGGGCGGCGGCGTCACCGCGCGTGGCGTGGGACTGGCGCGCTCACCCTGGTGGGAGATCGTGCGCGTGCCGCTGGATCAGGGCGAGGCCACCGTTCTCGCCCGGCTGCGCAGCGGCCAGGGCTTTGCCGACCTGGTGCGCCCCGCCTTCGGCCCGGACGGACGCGTCTTCTACACCGAGCTCAAGACCAAACAGACCGCGGATCCGTTCCAGCCGATGATCGCAGGGACGCTGACGTCGGTCCGGCTCGACGGCAGCGACAAGACGGTCCACGCCGAAGTCTCGTTCGCCGACCAGGTGATTCCCTCGCCCGACGGGAAGTGGATTGCGTTCTCCCAGGCCGGCAATGTCTTCGTCGCGCCGTTCGTTCTCAACGCCACGGCCGGGAAGCCGCTCACGCTCGACAAGAACGGCGGGACGGTGCCGGTGACCCGGCTGTCGAAGGAAGGAGGGCTCTATCCGCGCTGGCGCCCGGACGGCATTCTCGATTTCGGCAACGGTCCTTCGTTCTATACCCATCGCCTGAGCAGCGGGCGCACTGATACCGTGTCGGTCCGCCTGACCCAGCCGCGGGCCATTGCCCGGGGCACCATTGCGCTCACCGGGGCGCGGATCATCACGCTGGAGAACCGGCAGGTCATTCCTTCGGGGACGGTGCTGGTTCGCGACGGCCGGATCGCCTGCGTGGGGACCTGCGACGCCGCCGGCGCCGATCGCACCGTGGACCTGTCGGGGAAGACGATCATTCCCGGCTGGGTCGACACCCACGCGCACCACCACCGCGAGAACGCGGGGGTGCTGCCGTCGCGGAACTTCGAGACCGCGATCTACCTCGCGTACGGGGTAACGACCACCCTCGATCCGGCGGCCTGGTCACCCGAAACCTTCGCCAGTGCCGAGCTGGTCGAAGCCGGCGGCATGGTCGGGCCCCGGATCTTCGCGACCGGAGAGAACATCACCAGCGGGGACAACACCGGGACCAACGACATCACGTCGCTGGAGGTTGCGCTGGCGGAAGCGGCCCGGCGGAAATCCTGGGGCGCCATCTCGCTCAAGCAGTATCTCCAGCCGCGCCGGACCCAGCGGCAGTGGGTGGCGGAGGCCGGCCGGCGCCTGGGCCTGCGGGTCACCGCCGAGGGCAGCATCGATCTGCCTCACAAACTGAGCATGGCCATGGACGGCCACACCGGCTTCGAGCATGCCACGGCGCTGGTGCCGCTGTACGCGGACGTCACGAATTTCCTGGGCAAGACCCGCTCGGTCTACGCCGCTACCCCGCTGGTGGGCGGTCCCGGTCCCTGGAATGAAGAGTTCTTCTG
>DASTEX010000330.1:0-11648 GCA_035709185.1 Gemmatimonadales bacterium | reverse complement strand
GATTCCGCGGCGGGCGGATAACCCGGCTGCAGCCGAAGCCTTCGTGCGGTTTGTCTTTTCAGCGGCGGGCAAGGCGATCCTCGGGCGCAACGGCTTTCTGACTCTGGACCAGCCAATCATCGGGGGGTCGGAAATCCCGGGGTGGCTCCGAGCTCAGCCATGAGCCGTTAGCCGTTAGCCGTTAGCCGTGTGGTTAATTTTTGTAGTTCGTCACGTTCTCCACGCTGACAGCCGACAGCTGATAGCTGATAAGCTGATAGCTGACCCAGCCGAACCCCAGCCCATCAGGTCCCATGAACTCCATCCCGAACATCCCCGTCCCCCGCAATGAGCCGGTCTACTCCTATGCGCCGGGCTCCCCCGAGCGTGACGCCCTCAAGGCCGAGCTCAAGCGCCTGTCGGGCACGGTCACGGAGATCCCGGTGATCGTGGGGGGGAAGGAGCTAACCGGACGGCAGACAGCGAAAGTGGTGGCGCCTCACAAGCACCGGCTGCACCTGGCCACAGTACACCAGGCCGATGCCCGCGCCATCGGTGCCGCGGTTACCGCGGCTCGGCGGGCCTGGCGCGACTGGTCGAACACCCGGTTCGAAGACCGTGCCGCGATCTTCCTCAAGGCGGCCGAGCTGCTGGCGGGGCCGCGGCGGGCCACCGTCAACGCGGCCACCATGCTGGGGCAGAGCAAGACCGCGTTTCAGGCCGAGATCGACAGCGCCTGCGAGGTCATCGATTTCTGGCGGTTCAACCCGTATTTCGCGGAACTGCTCTATGCCATGCAGCCGATCCCCGGGCCGGGCGCATGGAACCGGATGGACTATCGGCCGCTGGAAGGGTTCGTCTACGCCATCACGCCCTTCAACTTCACCGCCATCGGGGCCAACCTGCCGACTGCCCCGGCCCTGATGGGCAACACGGTCGTCTGGAAGCCCGCGGGCAGCTCCACGCTCAGCAATTACTTCATCATGCGGGTGCTGGAAGAGGCCGGCCTGCCTCCGGGAGTGATCAACTTCGTGCCGGGCGATTCCGTGGCCATATCGGACCGGCTGCTGAGCGATCGGTCGCTCGCCGGGATCCATTTCACCGGCTCGACTCCCGTGTTCCAGTCCCTCTGGCGGGGGGTCTCGGAGCGGCTGGACCAGTACGTCAGCTATCCCCGAATCGTGGGCGAGACCGGCGGCAAGGATTTCGTGCTGGCTCACCCCAGCGCCGACGTTGAGGGGCTGGCCGTTGCGCTGGTCCGGGGCGCGTTCGAGTACCAGGGCCAGAAGTGCAGCGCCGCATCCCGCGCCTACGTCCCCCAGAGCCTCTGGCCCGAGCTCAAGCGGCGGATGCTGGACCTGATCGGCGATATCCGGATGGGTGATGTCGCCGACTTCCGTAACTTCATGGGAGCGGTGATCGACCAGCGCGCGTTCGTGAAGCTCAAGGGTTACCTGGACCAGGCGAAGAAGGACCGGGGGGTCACCATTCTGGCAGGCGGTGGGGGCGATGACAGCCAGGGCTGGTTCGTGGAGCCGACCCTGATCCAGGTGAAGGACCCGAGGTATCGCACCATGTGCGAAGAGCTGTTCGGACCGATCCTCACCCTGTACGTCTATCCCGACGCCCAGTGGCGCGCGACCCTCAACCTGGTCAACACTACCGGTCCGTACGCGCTGACCGGCGCAGTCTGGGCGCGCGACCGCATGGCGCTGATCGAAGCGGATGCCGCGCTCCGCCATGCCGCGGGCAACTATTACATAAACGACAAACCGACCGGAGCGGTCGTGGCCCAGCAGCCGTTCGGCGGCAGCCGGGCCAGCGGCACCAACGACAAGGCCGGCTCCATCATGAACCTGATGCGCTGGGTCTCGCCCCGGACCATCAAGGAGACGTTCTTCCCACCGAACGACTATCGGTATCCCTTCATGGGAGCCATCTGAAGTGAGGCGTGAGCCGTGAGCCGTAAGCCGGTTGCTGACAGACTCTGCAGTGTTCTGGTTGGTCTCCTGCTCACGGCTCGCGGCTCCCTGCTCACGGGCCAGGAGCCCCCACGGTATGACCCGGGGGCCCTCGCCTGCGCGGCGTTTCAGGAAGAGGTGCGCACCAGCGTCGCCGCCCGGCGCGGCATGGACGGGTGGCAGGAACGGGGCATCCGTACCGGCATTCTTGTGGTTCATGCCCTTCCGGGAGCGGCGCGATTCGACTTCGAGGCCTGGTACGATTCTCTGGCCGTCTCCTGGCACGGGCGGGACGATCTGATACATCCCGACACCGACGGGCTGGTGGGCGGACGCTGGCGAGGAAGCATCGCTCCCCACGGAGAAGTGGTGCTGGCCGAGCGTCCCTTCATTCCCCCCGGATTGCGGGCGGTCAGCGATCTGTCGGACGCCTTGCTCGACTTCTTTCCTCCGCTTCCCACGACGGCGTTGTCTCCGGGCGGTCGATGGACCGATTCACTCGGTCTCGAGATCGAACGGCTGGGTGACAGTGCGGCCAGCGACGAGACACTGGAGCGATATCGCTGGCGGATTCGCACCGAAGGAAGTCCTGCCGCACCGGATACCACGGTCCGGCTGCGACAGGACATCCACGACGAGGGACTCGTCGCCTGGAGTCGCCGCCGGGGGCCGATCATCTGGCGGCGCGAAATCACGGTGCAGGCACGGATCGATCCCGCTCGGGGCCCGCGAAGTCCGGTGCAGAGCCGCGTGACCCAGGAGATTTTCGTTCAGCGCTTAGCCGGATCGCACCGCTGTTCCTGAATTCTGACCGCAGGTACTCTTGTACCGATCGCGGCTAACTGTTATTTAGATGTTATACCCCGCCAGGAGAATCCCGGCATGTCGGAAGGCTTCCGCAGCTCCGACGAATTCGACGAACAAGCTCATCAGCTCTACAATGAAGGTCGGTACGAAGAAGCCATCGCCATTCTGAAGGAAGGTCTCTCTCTTTATCCCAGTGCAGTTGAACTCCACGTAGGCGCGGGATACGCGCAACTGGCGCGGGAAGAGTTTGCCTGGTCCCGCCGCGCGTTCGAAGGCGCGCTCACGCTGGAGCCGGATCACGAAGACGCACTGGCCGGTCTGGGTGAGGTGCTGCTCAAGCTGGGCGAGCGGAAGGGCGCGCTCGCGGCGTTCGAGCGGGTGCTGGACCTGGGCATGCAGGACGATCACGACCTGATGCTGCAGATCGGGCGCTCCTGCTTCCGCGAGGGACTGATCACCCAGGCCATCCGGTTCTTCGAGCTGGCGGCGGCGGCTCACGCCGACTCGGCGGATGCGGCGGCCTGCATGGGCTACGCGTCGCACCGGCTGGGCCGGGACGGGGCGGCGCTCTACTGGCTCCGCCGGGCGCTCGAGCTCGAAACCGCCTTCGCCGAAGCCCGGATCTATATCGGCAACATGCTGTACGACCGGGGGGAATCCGAGGCGGCGCTCCATCACTTCGAGAAGACCGAGCCGATGGATCACTTCGAGGAGCTCGGCCTCTGGCGCACCATCGAGCTCAAGAAGTCGGTCTACCGGCTGGGCGACGATGACCCCGAGCTCACGCCCTGGTACGAACGGCTATCCGAAGTCTCGGGCGAGCCCGATTCGGTGGACGAGCTCCTCGCCGAGGTCGAGAGCCTCCATCCCGATGGAACGGTACGCGATCCCAATCAGCTGGAGCTGTTCGGCGCGCTCTTGAGCGAGCCTTTCGGGATGCAGCGGCGGCCCCTCTTCGGCGATCACCACGTGGTGATCACCCTGTCGGGCCACACGCTGAGAGGGTCGTGGGACGAGATCCTGGCCCAGTTCCAGGCCACCGAGGTAAGCTGGGCCGACGCACCCCTGGCCGAATTCATGGCCAGCCTGGCCCGGCGCGGCCGGACCGAAGCGGGCGTGGAAATCCCCCTCACCAGCGCTGAAGAGTTTCTCATGGGGAGCGCGGAGGCGGGGGTACTGCGGATAGTTCAGTAGGACTCGGACAAGGACTTAGGACTTAGGACTAAGTCCACCGCCCCACCGGCCCGTAACCTCGTGCGAGCCGACTGGGTGGGCGGGGCGGGCTAAGTCCCAGGTCCTAAGTCCTTGTAGCTTTCGTCATGTCGTGGACCGCCCGCACCCGCACTCGGCAGTTCCCCAACGGTCTCACCGCAGTGGTTCAGCCCGTGCCCGGACTTCCCGCGGCGGCCATCGTGTCGCGGGTGGGGGCTGGATTCTTCGACGAGCCGGATGACGTGGCCGGCATCTCGCACGTGCTGGAGCACATGTTCTTCAAGGGAACACCCGCCAGGGGGGTCGGCGAGATTGCCCGCGCCACCAAGAGCCTCGGCGGGTATCTCAATGCCGGGACTTCCTACGACTACACGGTGTACTACGCCGTCCTGCCGGCCCGGGCCATCGCCGAGGCGATCGCGATCCAGGCCGATGCCCTGCGCCATCCCCTGATCGACGCCGATGAGCTGGCGCGGGAAATCGTGGTCATCCTTGAAGAAGCCAAACGGAAGCTCGATACCCCCTCAGCGGTTGCCCACGAGACCCTCCACGCCGAGCTCTTCGACCGGCACCGGATCCGCCGGTGGCGGATCGGACACGAGCCCGTCCTGCGGGGCCTGTCGCGGGAGACCCTGTTGGCGTATCACGGCACCCGCTACGTCCCCTCCCGGACGGTCGTCGCCGTGGCCGGGGGCATTGATCCTGATCTCACGCTGGATGCGATCGAGCGGTATTACGGCGACTGGGCCGCCGCAGAGGCCCAGCTGGATCAGTCGCCGGAGGAGCCGCCCCGGCGGGGCCGGAGAGTCCGCACCCTCCGCGGTGATGTCCGCCAGGCGGATCTGATCTTCGGATGGCGGGGCGTGCCGGTGCAGCATCCCGATGAGATCGCCCTCGAGCTGGGCGCGGCGGTGCTGAGCGCGGGCCGGGCCAGCGCTTTGTACCGCGGCCTCCGGGAAACCGGCGTGGTGAGCTCGATCGGTGCCTGGAGCTTCACACCCACCGAGGTGGGCGTCTTCGGCGTCAGCATGGATCTCGCTCCCGAGCGCGTGTCCGAGGCTTTCACCCTGGCGGTGCGTGAGATCCGCCGGCTCATGGAATACGGCCCCGACTCGGAGTCGCTCGAGCGGGCCCGGGTGCTGTTGCGAAGCCAGTGGGCCCGGCGCTTCGAATCAGCCGAGGGTCGCGCGATGGATCTGGCCGCGGCGCAGGCGCTCGGAGGCCTGGACATTCTGGACCGGGATTACCAGCGCCTGCTCCAGACGACCGCCGAGCAGGTGTGCGATGCCCTGCGCCGGCATCTGGATCCCGAATCGGTTGCCGCCGTGGCCTATCTCCCCGAAGGCCGCGGCCAGGATCTCGATCTCGATCTCCTGCGCCGGGCGTTCGATGCCCCGATCGGTCCCGCCCGCTCCGCCGCCCGTCTCAGGCCGGTCGAGGCTCCCCGCCCCTTCTCGGGCCGGATCGATGCCGGCGTCACCTCCGACGTGCACCACTTGCGGCTGCCGGGAGCCGATCTGCTCGTCGCCCGTCATGCCGGCGCGCCACTCGTGACGCTCGGGGTCTATCGCAGGCGGGGCGCCTTTGATGACCCGGGTCAGGCCGGCCTGGCGGCGCTGGCGGTTCGATCCGCGGTCCGTGGCGCCGGCGACCTCGATGCCGCCGGGCTGGCCGAGGCGTTCGAGCGGCTGGGCGGTACGCTGGGGCCCAGCATCAACACGGAGTGGTACGGCTATCACACGTCGGTGCTGCCCGAGAATCTGGGCCCGGCCGCGTCACTGCTCGACCAGGTTCTTCGTGAACCTCTGCTGGCCCCCGATGCCATTCTGGTCGAACGCAGCCTGCTGGCGGAAGACGCAGCGCAGATCGCGGACGACATGCAACGGCGGCCGCTTCAGCTTGCCTCTGCAGCCGCCTTCGGTGACGAGGGTTACGGTCTTCCCCTGCTCGGCCGGCCGGAGACGGTCCGGGCGATCGCTCCGGACGACGTGGTCGCGTGGCACCGGGCCCGCTCGAGCCGGGTGACCGTGATTGCAGTGGGGGATCTGGATCCGGCCGCGACACTGGCGCTGCTGGCAGGGCGGTTCGAGTCCCTCCCGCCATCGCCCGACGCCGACCTGCCGACGGTTCCCGGCCCGAACGGCGACGCCTGGCCCCGGGTCCGAGGCGAGAACCGGGACAAGGCGCAGACGGCGCTGGCCATGCTGTTCCCCGGGCCGGGCCGGCTCGATCCCGATCGCTATGCGGCGGAAGTGTGGGCCGCTCATGCCGGCGGGCTGGGCGGACGACTGTTCGAGGCGCTGCGGGACCGCCGCTCGCTGGCGTATACCGTGGCGGCCTATCCCTGGCAGCGCCGCCGCCTCGGCGCGTTGATCACCTACATTGCCACCAGTCCCGTGCGGGAAGAGGAAGCGCGTCAGGCCATGCTCAACGAGCTTCGCTCGCTGGCCTCCAGCCCTCCAGCCGAAGCCGAGGTCCGCCGCGCGTCCGCCTACCTCGCGGGCCAGGCGGAAGTAAGCCGGCAGCAGGCCGGGGCCGTCATGGGCGAGATTCTCGACGCCTGGCTCGAGGGCACCGGGCTGGAAGAGCTGGAGGATCCGGCCGCGCCTTATCTGCGGGTAACGGCCCGGCAGGTGGGGGACATTGCCGCCCGCTATCTCGATCCTGACCGGCGGGCCGAGGGAGTTGTGCGAGGACGCTCGTGAACCGGCGCCGAACCAGCTGGACCGTGGCCGACACCATCACCGTGAGCCGGCTCCCCCTCGCGGTGGCGTTCCCCATCGTCAGCGACTCGGTCTGGCGCGCGGTCATCCTGGCGATTGCCGCCGGTACCGATCTGCTGGACGGGCCGATCGCAAGGCGCTTCGGAGCGTCCCGGTTCGGCGCCTTCCTCGACCCGCTGGTTGACAAGCTGTTCATGGCCACGGCGTTCGGAGTGGTGCTGGTTTCCGGCAAGCTCCACATCTATGAGATCATCGCGGTGCTGGCCCGGGACATCGTGGCCGCGGCCGCGTTCTTCGCGGTAACGGTGTTGCGACGTCCGCTTTCGATTCCGGCCCGGCCCGGAGGAAAAGCGGTGACCGTGGCGCAGACCCTCACGCTCGCCGCGTTCCTGCTCGATTCGCCGCTGATGCGGCCGCTGGCATGGGCCACCGGCGCGATCGCCCTCTACGCCATCTGGGACTATCAGCGGGTGGCGAAGCGGCAGGCTCGGCCCGTCGGTGACTGAGCGATCAGCTGTCAGCTCTCAGCTATCGGCTATCAGTTATCGGTTATCTGTTCTCGCGAGCCGGTGCCGCTGAACGCGACGGTTGACCCTGCAGCCGACCTGTGACTCCTTACACCTTTCGAAACGGGCATCGTCCCGCCAACGACTGATAGCTGACAGCTGATAGCTGACAGCTACGGAGACCCATGGCCGACCCATCCAACATCCGGATCATCGAAGCCGCCTGGACCGGCGATCTCCGGTTCGAAGGCGGGGAGCCGGGTGGTCCCCGCATCCTCATCGACGCGGACAACGACACATCACCCGGTCCCATGCTGACGCTGCTGCTGGCGGCGGCGAGCTGTACCGGTGCCGACATCGTGAGCATCCTCAAGAAGATGCAGATCGACCTGGCGCGGTGTGACGTCAAGGCGACCGGGGAGCGGGCGCCCGATCAGCCCCGCCGCGACCTGAAGCTGCACTTCGAGTGGACCTTGACCGGCGGGGGTCTCACCGAGGCCAAGGCCCGCCGCGCGATCGAGCTTTCGATCGAGAAGTACTGCTCCGTCCTGCACACCCTCAATCCCGACATTCCCGTCTCGTACGACCTGCACCTGGGGTAGCGTGCGCTGCGCCTTGCCTGCGTTCCTGGTATCGAGCGTCGTGCTGGTTTCTCCGATCCGGGCGCAGGTGCGACACGAACTGGGGGTTCAGGTCACCGGCGCCAGCGGGCGTCCTGCCATACTGGTGGCGGGACCGTCCTGGGGCTGGCGTCCGGGACTGCACGACCGGCTGGTGCTGCATGCCGGTCTCGGGGCCGGCGAACACCAGGTGGCCCTGCGGGGCGAGGCCGTGTGGCAGTTCCGGGTCGAACCGTCGGCTCGGAGGGTGAGCCTGTACCTCGGGGGAGGGCTCGCGGCCCAGCGTGCCCGTACCACTCGCGGCTGGATCGTGCTGCTTGCGGGAATCGAGTCGGGCGCGCTCTACCGGCGAGGCTGGTTCGCGGAGTTGGGGGTCGGCGGCGGCGTACGCCTGGCGATGGGTGTCCGCTGGCGCCGCTGATTCCTGAACGACAAAAGCGCCGTCCCCGGGAAAGGGATCGGCGCTTCTCTATTTATTTCGTCGCAGATCGTGGATCGAAGACTTGCGACTCAGGAGACCGTGCCAGCCGGCTGCCGCCGAACGGGCTGGCAGAAACGGTCGCCGAGGACGCGCAACTCACCCAACTGCTCCTCGTTCAGATCCGCGTAACGCTCCGCCAGATACTGCATCGTGTCGTCCATCCAGGCTTTCTGCTGTTCGGCGTCGGCTTCCACCACGCCGCAACGGAGAATGTGACTGAAGAGCTCATCCCTGGCCTGGTCAAACAGGGAGGGCGCCGAAGCGGGCGCCGCGCGTCCTTTCTTCTTGCTGTTCGTCATGCCCCTTCCTTTGGAGTCCAATCGGCTCGCAGGAGCCATTCGCGCGAAATATAGCGAACGCGGGTGGCGAAACGCAACGCAAATCCCCATGGCTCCACAACTTCACGCTGCCCGCCGGGTCATTACATTTGGGCCTCACCATGGCCGACCACGACGAAGTGTACGGGGAGGCCCGCGCCGAACAGCTCGAGGATCTGCTGCGTTTCATCGCGCAACGCATCGAAGAGCTTGACCGAGCAGGCCGATTACTCGCCGAAGCGCCGGAGTTGCTCCGATTGCTGGGCGAAGCTCGGTCGGAGCTGTTTCACTACGAGGTGCGGAGCACGTACGACACGCCGGAAACGGCGGAGCACCGCCGTCTGGTAGATGAAGCCCAGCAGGAGCCCGATTTTCTCACTGACCAGGACGAGGACGAACCATGGCGGAACCCGTGAGGCGGTTCTACGCAATCTTTGCGATCGTGGCCGCGGTAGGGATCGGACTGCTGCTTTGGCAGATGAACCGGTCGTCGACGCCTTCCATCCCAGCGCAGGTGGCGGTGCAGCCTGCCGACACCGCAGGTTTTCGCGGCTATGTCCTGGGAGACGACAGCGCCGCCGTCGAGATCGTGGAATATGCCGATTATCAGTGCCCCGCCTGCCAGCAATTCGCCACGGTCGAGTGGCCCTACGTGCGCGACCGGCTGGTCAAGACCGGACGGGTGCGCTGGGTGTACCGCGATTTTCCCCTGACCCAGCACCAGTGGGCCCGCCTGGCCGCTCATGCGGCAGCCTGCGCCCAGGACCAGAACCGATACTGGGAGATGCAGGAACAACTCTTTGCCTCGCACTCCGAGTGGGCCATGAGCCGCGATGCCGGCAAGGTCTTCCGGGAGGATGCGCAGAAGGTGGGCCTCGATCCGGGCGCGTACGAGGAGTGTATGAAATCGCTGAAGTACGCCGGGCGGATCCAGGCCTCGGCCGCGGAAGGCGTGCGGGTCGGGGTGGGCTCAACTCCGAGTTTTGTGATCGGGGGCCGGCTCTATCCCGGGCTCCTGCCGTATGACCGGATCCGGAAGCTGGTGGACTCCCTGAGCGCCGCCAATCCATGATGCTGCGTATGAGCGCCGCGCTGACGGCGCTCGCCGGCGTATTCATCTCGGCCTATCTCTGGCTGTACAAGCTGGGGAAGATCGGCACGCTGACCTGCGGGACCGGCGGTTGTGAGACGGTGCAGCTTTCGCCCTACAGCCGGTTCCTGGGCCTCGAAGTCGCGGCCATCGGGGCCGTGGGGTACGCCCTCCTGCTGGTGCTCAGCCTGGCGTCGCTCAATGCCCGGCCCGCCCTCGCCGCGCGTCTGATCACGGCGCTGGTCGTGCTCAGTGGGATGGCTCTGCTCTTCACGCTCTATCTCAAGTACCTCGAGCTGTTCGTGATCCACGCCATCTGCCGCTGGTGCGTGGCGTCCGCGGTCCTGATCCTGGTGTTTTTTGTGCTGGTGGTGCTCGAACGGCGGCGGATCGGTAGGCCGCTGGCATGACCCACGGGGGTCATCAACCCAGTCAGGTATCGGGGAAGGCGCTGGCCGGTCTGGCGCTGGGTGCTCTGGGCGTGGTCTACGGGGACATCGGCACCAGCCCACTGTACGCGCTCAAGGAATGCTTTCTGGGAACCCACGGCGTCCCCTTGACCCGGGAAAACATTCTCGGCGTACTCTCGCTGGTCTTCTGGTCCCTCAATTTTCTCATCTCGTACAAATACATCGGTCACCTGATGCGGGCCGACAACCGGGGCGAAGGGGGGATCCTCGCCCTCATTGCGCTGCTGCGGTCGGAGAGCCGATCCCGGGTCCCCGGAGGCCTGATCCTGCTGGGATTGTTCGGCGCCGCACTGCTGTATGGCGATGGTATCATCACCCCCGCCATTTCGGTCCTGGGAGCCGTGGAGGGCCTGGGCGTCGCGACCAAAGCCCTCGAGCCGTGGGTCATCTGGATCAGCCTGTTGATCATCATTGCGCTGTTTGCGGTCCAGAAGCACGGCACCGGCAGGGTCGGCGCCATGTTCGGTCCGATCACGGTGATCTGGTTCTTCTGCATCATCGTTCTGGGCCTGGTCGGCATCTTCCAATCTCCATCGGTGCTATTCGCCCTCAATCCCTGGTACGGGATCTCCCTGTTGTTCCGGGAAGGATTGCTGTCCTTCTCCATCCTGGCGGCGGTAGTCCTGGTGGTGACGGGTGGCGAGGCGCTCTACGCGGATATGGGGCATTTCGGCCGGCGGCCGATCCGTCTGGCGTGGTTCGGCCTGGTGCTTCCCGCGCTGGTCATCAATTACTTCGGCCAGGGTGCGCTGCTCATGGTCCGACCCGAGGCCATCGAGAACCCTTTTTACAGCCTCGTGCCGTCGTGGGCGCTCTATCCCATGGTGGTGATCGCTACCGGCGCCGCGATTACGGCCAGCCAGGCGCTCATTTCCGGGGCGTTCTCCCTGACCCAGCAGGCGCTGCAGCTGGGATACAGTCCCAGAGTCACCATCCGCCACACCTCCCGCAGCCTCGTGGGCCAGATCTACATCCCGCAGGTCAATGCCATGTTGGCGATTGCCTGCTGCGGCCTGGTTCTCGGATTCCGCAACACGACCAACCTGGCCGGGACGTACGGTGTGGCGGTGACGGGAACGATGACCATCACCACGATTCTCTTCGCCGGCGTGGCCCGCTACTGCTGGCGCTGGAGCTGGCTCCGGACCGTGCTGATCACCGGCCCCATCCTGCTGGTTGACCTGGCTTTTGCCGGGGCCAACGTCACCAAGATTCCTCACGGGGGGTGGTTCCCCATCCTGGTGGCGGCCATCGTGTTCACCCTGATGAGCACCTGGAAGCGGGGGCGGGCCATCGTCTCGACGGCACTGCGGGAAGGCTCACTCTCGCTCGATCTCTTCATTCCCGATATTGCCCGGCGCAACCTCCCCCGCGTACCGGGCACCGCGGTCTTCATGACATCGGACGCCACCGGTGCGCCTCCGGTGCTGTTGCACCACATCAAGCACAACAAGGTGCTGCACGAGCGGGTGGTCATCATGT
>DASTEX010000329.1:0-3859 GCA_035709185.1 Gemmatimonadales bacterium | reverse complement strand
CACCAGTCGAGTCCACCGACAGCGGAAGCTGATCACTGACAGCTGATAGCCGACAGCCGACAGCTGCCACCTGCGCCTTACGGCATCCCGATCAGCTTGTGGGTCTGCAAGGACAGGCGCCACTGCGGGTGGTGCAGACAGTACTCCACCGCCAGTCGCGTGTTCCGCTCCCGCTCGGGACCGTCCATGGGCTGGAGGAAGAAATGGGTGAAACCGAGGTGCGCAAACCGTTCCGGTTCCGCGCCCGGCTGGGGATAGACCAGCTTCAACTCGTCGCCCGCTTGCAGCACGAGCTTCGCGCCGGCCTTGGGACTCACACAGACCCAGTCGACGCCGGCCGGCACCGGCAGGGTGCCGTTGGTCTCGATTGCGACCCGGAAGCCGCGCTGGTGGAACGCCTCGATCAGCGGCTGGTCCAACTGAAGCAGCGGCTCGCCTCCGGTACCCACGACCAGTCGCGGACCGCTGCCGGCGGGCCCGGCCCGGGCGACGGCATCGGCCAGCAGGGCGGGAGTAGCGAAGCGACCGCCCCCGGGACCGTCGGTGCCGAAGAAGTCGGTATCGCAGAACCGGCAGATGGCGGCGGAACGGTCTTCCTCGCGCCCGGTCCAGAGGTTGCACCCGGCAAACCGGCAGAAGACCGCCGCGTGTCCCGTCTGTGCGCCCTCACCCTGGATGGTGTAGTAGATCTCCTTGACCGCGTAACTCAACGTCTCACCCCGGGGGTGCGGTAACGCACCGGGTCAGGCACGCCTGCCTGCTGGAAGCCCTTGAGCCGGAGCAGGCAGGCATCGCAGGCGCCGCACGCGGTCCCGTCCGGTGCCGGGTCATAACACGAATGAGTCAGCCCGTAGTCCACGCCCAGTCCCAGTCCCCGCCGGATGATCTCTGCCTTGCTGAGTCTGATGAGCGGGGCGTGAATGGTGATGGGACGGCCCTCCACGCCGGCCTTGGTGCCGAGCCGGGCCTTGTGCTCGAAGGCCGCGATGAATTCCGGCCTGCAGTCGGGGTAGCCGCTGTAGTCGAGCGCATTCACGCCGATGAAGATGTCCCTGGCGCCCAGCACTTCGCACCAGGCGAGCGCGAACGCCAGGAAAATCGTGTTGCGGGCCGGGACGTAGGTGACGGGAATGCCGGTTCCGATCTCCGCCGCACTGGCAGGTTTCGGCACCGGAATGTCGGCGGTCAGCGCCGAACCTCCCAGCTGTCCCAGGTCCACGGTAATTTCCCGGTGTTCCACCGCGCCCAGCGCGCTCGCCACCGCGCGGGCCGACCGCAGCTCGGTGTCGTGCCGCTGTCCGTAGCGGAACGTCAGCGCGTGGGGTGCGAATCCCTCGGCCCGGGCGAGAGCCAGCGTGGTCGCGGAATCGAGTCCGCCCGACAGCAGCACCACGGCCGGCCACCGGGAGCTGGAAGTGGCGCTCAATGGCTGGCCCCGCTTTCACGGCTTCCCAGCATCTCCACCAGGGCCCTCGTCAGGTCGGCGTCCCGGAACGAATATCCCGCTTCCAGCAGCCGACCGGGCACGGCCCGAGTGCTCGCCAGCATTGCTTCCCGGCCCAGGTCGCCCAGAAACAGTTTCAGGATCGGGGCGGGAAGGCACAGGAACGCCGGCCGGTGTAACGCCTCGGCCAGCGAGGCGGTGAACTGCCGGTTGGTGACCGGCACGGGGGCGGTCACATTGAACGGGCCGGCCAGGTCGTTCCGCTCCAGCAGCACACGAATCACGGCGATCACATCCCGCAAGGTGATCCAGCTCATCCATTGCCGGCCCGATCCCAGTCTGGCGCCCAACCCGAGTCGGAAGGGCAACAGCGCCGTGCGCAGCATTCCTCCGGCGGGATCCACGATCACTCCGAATCGGGGATGCACCACCCGGATCCCGGCCCGGCGGGCCGGCTCGGCTGCCGCCTCCCAGGCCTGCGCCACTTCCGCGAGGAATCCGCTTCCCGGCGGGTCCGCTTCGGTCACGGTAGCCTCGCCCCGGTCGCCGTAGATCCCGACGGCGGAAGCCGAGATGAGTACCCGCGACCGGCGCGTGAGGCCCGCCAGCGTTCCAGCCACCAGTCCGGTTCCTCTTACCCGGCTTTCGCGGATCTTCCTCTTGTACTCCTCGGTCCAGAGCCCGCCCGCCAGGTTTTCTCCCGCGAGATGAACCACCGCATCGATGCCCTCCAGCCGGGCGGCGTCGATCCGGCCGGCAGCGGGATCCCAGAACACCTCCTCCGGGCCCCGTGCCTCCCGTCGAACCAGGCGCTGCACCGTAAGGCCATCCTGGCGTAACGAACGGACGAGAGCAGCGCCCACCAGGCCGCTCGCTCCGGTAATGGCAACACTGCGAACCGGATCACTTGCCATGGGATGCTCGCGGTCTATGGTTCGTGCTCATGGAGCTGCCCGATCCGGTACGGGTGTTTCTGCAGTCGCAGGGCTGCGCCCCCGCCGTCGCCGAGGCTGGTCTTCCGGGTCTGGTCGCCGCGTGGGAGCGGATCGTGCAAGCGGTGGCCGACGGTTATCCGGGAGGACTGGAAGAGTACCTCCGCGACATGGACACCCGGGCGCTGCTCGACGAGGCGTGGCAGTGCGCGCGAGCCGACCAGCAGGAAACCTCGCGCGACCGGTTGCAGGCCGCCGACCGCCGAATGCGCGCGCTGGTGGTTCCGACCGGTCGCTGTCTCTCGGGCGACGTCAAGGCCGAACGTGAAGGCTGGAGCCCCGATCTGCATTGGTGGTATTTCAGCCGGCCGGCGGCGGCCGGTCCTCGACTCATGTCTCAGCTGGAAGGTGACGACGGACCAGGAGCAGATCAGTAATGTTGTCCGTGGTGATCAGCCCGACCACCATGCCGAGCTGATCGACCACCGGGAGCGCCGGCAGGCCCGAGCTGCGCAGCTGTTCCAGGGCTCGTTCGAAGGGGACGCCCGGCATCACCGGCTGGACCGGTTTCGCCATCACCTGTCCGACCGTGGCACCGGGGCCTTTCTCGGCCAGGCCCTTGATCAGCGTGTCCCGGGTCAGCAGTCCCTCCAGCCGCCGGTCGTTGTCCACCACGGGGAACTCCCGCTGTTCTCCCGCCAGCAGGAGCCGTACGGCATCCTCCAGCGTCGCATAGACCGGCAGGACCTTGAGGTCGGTGATCATCATGGCCGCGGCGGTCATGCCCCGCCCGGCGGCTCGGGTTTCCACCGCCGAGGCCTCCGCCTCGGCCGCCAGGTAGATGAAGCCGGCGATGATGATCAGCATCGGGGAGCCGGCGATGCCCACCAGCGCGAGCAGGAAGGCGAACGCCTGTCCGATCCGGGCGGCGATGCGGGTGCCTGCCACCAGCCCCTTCCGGCTGGCCAGCAGGGCGCGCAGGACCCGTCCGCCATCCATCGGAAAGGCGGGAATCAGGTTGAACCCCAGCAGCAGGATATTGATCTGAAAGATCCCCGGAAGGAGCTCCCGCTGCGACGGGTCGAACCGCAGCAGGTCCGATCCGGCACCGTTCGCCCTGAGGAGGGCGCCGAGGACGACGATAATGATGAGCGTCACGAGCGGCCCGGCCAGGGCGACCACGATCTCCTGCTTCGGCTCGTCCGGCATCCGCTCCAGGCGGGCCAGGCCGCCAATAGGCGACAGGAGGACTTCGGGAGTCCGGATGCCGTAGCGGCGCGCCGCCAGGATGTGGCCGAACTCGTGGAGCAGCACACAGAGGAACACCAGCAACAGGAAGAGCGTACTGGTAATGGCCGCGTTCAGGCCGCCGACCGCGTAGGCTGGCACCGCTATCCAGGCGAGCAGGAAAAGGAAGGTGACGTGGAGCCTTACCTCGGTTCCCAGAATCGTCACTATACGGTAGGACCAGCGCACCCAGGAC
>DASTEX010000328.1:0-2638 GCA_035709185.1 Gemmatimonadales bacterium | reverse complement strand
ATCGCTGCTGGCATGGGGAAGGAGCGTGAGTGAGTTCGGCGCCATCGTGATCCTCACCTATCACCCGCAGGTGGCCAGCGTCCTCATTTTCGACCGCTTCACGCTCTACGGTCTGCCGGCCGCGATCCCGGCCGCCGCCCTGCTCCTCCTCGTGGCGCTCGCGGTCTTCATTCTGCTGCGGCTCCTCGAACCGCGAACCCGCGGGACCGGATGATCCGGCTGGAGGACGTGACCCTCCGTCTGGGCGGCTTCCGGCTGGAGCGGATCTCGCTCGAGGTGGGCCCGGGCGGCTATGGACTGGTGATCGGTCCGACCGGCTCGGGCAAGACCAGCCTGCTGGAGGCGGTGGCCGGCCATGTGCCGCTCGAGGGGGGCCGCATCTTCCTGGATGGGCGCGAGGTCTCGCGGGAGCCTCCGGAAACCCGCCACGTGGGCATGGTGTACCAATCGTATCACCTGTTCCCGCACCGCAGCGTCCGCGAGAACATCACCTACGGCCTGGAAAACGCTGCGGCGGCCCGGCGTCGGTCGCGGGTTGACGGGCGGGCGGAAGAACTGGCCGAATTGTTAGGCATCACCGGTCTCCTCGACCGGCCGATTCAGGGCCTGAGCGGCGGGGAACAGCAGCGCGTGGCCCTGGCCCGCGCCCTGGCGCCCCGGCCCCGTATTCTCCTGCTGGACGAGCCGTTCGCCGCGGTCGACCCCGCGCTGCGCCGGGTGCTGCGCCGCGAGCTGCAGCAGATCCGCGAGCGCGAAGGCGTCACGACCCTGCACGTGACCCACGACGTCGAGGACGCTCTGCGACTGGGCGATGTGGTCGTGGTGCTGGCCCAGGGGCGCGTGGCGCAGTCCGGCCCGCCCGAGATGGTCTTCCGCTATCCCAACTCCACCTTCGTTGCGAACTTCCTGGGTTCCGGCACCGTACTCAAAGGCACCATCACGCCGGCCGGCGATCCGGCCGGGACCCCTCCCCGCTTCCCGGCCCGGTTTACCAGCGGGGCGCTCACGCTCGACGTGATTGCGGAACGCACCGGCGAGGCGCACGCCGTGATCCGGCCGGAAGACCTGCTCCTGGGAATCTCGCCCGGCGAAGTCCCCCGCAACCGGTTCGAAGGCGTGGTCCAGCGGGTCGAACGCCTCGGACCCATCGTGCACGTGCAGGTGGAAATCGCCGGTGAAACGCTGGTGGCCGCGGTGACCTCGGCGACGGCGGATCAGCTCGGATTGCGGCCGGGGACCCGGATAGCTACAGGATTGAAGGCAACGGCGGTGCACCTGCTGTAACACCGTCGAAGACTGTCGAAGATGGTCGAAGACGGTCGAAGCTGCTCATTCAGTCATTGCCGTCTTCGATGGCCTTCGACCGCCTCCGACTGTCTTCGACCGCCCGGGCAGGCCCAATCGCCCTCCTCCCGAATTTCGCGGTGATCGAATCCACCGTTTCCGCCAGCCGGCGATCCCGCTCGGACTCCACCCCGTCCGTGGGCCCGAACAGTCCCAGCTGCTGGGGCCGGTCGGCCGCCGCCAGCTGGCTCAGGCCAATGCCGATCAGCCGAGCCGGGCAGCGCCGCTCCGAGCGGAGCCGCCGGAGCAGTTCCAGCGCAACCGGCAAGATGATTCGCTCGGTCGAGACATACTGGCTCAGTGTGCGGCTGGCTTGGCGGGTCCGGAAGTCGTGATCCCGCAGTTTGACGGTGATCGTCCGCGTCACCAGCGCATCGCTCCGGAGATCGCGGCAGACCTGCGCCGAGAGACGAACCAACTCCCGTTCCAGCTCACCGTCAGTGGAGAGATCGGTCGCGAAGGTGTTTTCATGGCTTACGGATTTTGCCTCCCCCCCGCCCCGCACCGGGGTGTGACTGACCCCCCGGATACGGTAATACAGCCACTCGCCCGTGCGGCGGCCGAACCAGAGCACCAGCGTGGCCTGGTCCAGCTCCAGCGCGTCGGTCACCCGGACCAGGCCCTTGCGACGCAGGCTCTCGGCGAAGCGCGGCCCGATGCCGGGAATGGCCGCCAGCTCGAGCCGGGCGACAAACGCCGCCTCTTCACCGGGAGGAACCACATGCACCCCGGTTCGGTCAGTGCCGGGCTTCGGCTTGGCGTGTTCGACCGCGAGCTTGGCGATCAGGCGATTGGTGCCGCCCCCAAAGGAGACAGCCATTCCCGTTCTTTCGAGAACGTCCTCCCGGATCCGGGCGGCAGTTTGCTCCAGCGGCTCGTGCCGGTAGAGCGCTTCGGTACCGTCCATGCCGAGGTAGAACTCATCGATGCTGGCCTGCTCCACCACCGGAGCCCACTCCTGCAGCACCTCCCCCACCTGACGGCTCTTCACCCCGCACTCGCCCCGGGGTACCGGCGCGAACGTAGCCTGGGGACACAGTCGCTCGGCTTGGGCGATCGGCATCCCGGAGCGAACCCCGTATTCGCGGGCTTCGTAGGACGCCGAGAGAACGACTCCGCGCTCGCCCCTCCGGCCGCCCACGATCAGCAGACGGGCCTTCCCGGCGCCCTCCGGATCCACCAGCCGCGCCACCGAGACGAACATGTGGTCGCAGTCGGCAAGGAGGACGCGGTGGGGTTCGCTCATGGTATGGCGGTCGAAGACAGTCGAAGATGGTCGAAGTTGGTCGAAGAC
>DASTEX010000327.1:0-10710 GCA_035709185.1 Gemmatimonadales bacterium | reverse complement strand
TACGCCCTGGGCTGCGTGGCCTACTGGCTCCTGTCGGCCCGTCCGGTCTTTCGGGCGCCCTCGGCTGTCGGGCTGCTGCTGAAGCACGCCAGTGAGGCCCCGCCCCGGCTCACGAGCCCGGTGGCGTCGATTCCGGTGGCGCTGGAGGCGATCGTCATGCGCTGCCTGGAAAAGGACCCGGCCCACCGCCCAGCCGACGCGCGCGCGATCGAACGAAGTCTCGAGCAGCTCGGCATCGGCCAGCTCTGGTCGGACATGGAGGCCACGGAGTGGTGGAACGTCCATCGTCCCGCCACCGCGCCAGTACCCGTCCGCGCGACCCCGGTGTAACGTACCCGGCGACTCGCACGCGGAATCCCGCCTGGACTACGGCCTTCCCACTTTCCTTGCCTTTCTCGCGTCCGCGGCCGGCGGCATCATCAACAGCATCGCCGGCGGCGGCACGCTCCTCACGTTTCCCGCCATCGTGGCCCTCGGCATCCCGCCCCTGACGGCCAACGCCACCAGCACCGTCGGGCTCTGGCCGGCCTCGGTCGGCAGCATGTGGGGCTATCGCGACCAATTGGCGGGATCGCGAGCCTGGATCGCCCGGTTCGCCCTGCCCAGCCTGTTAGGCGGTGGCGTGGGAGCCGTGCTGCTGCTCCGGACCGGATCGGAACAGTTCGCCCGGATCGTGCCGTTCCTGGTGCTGGCCGCCACGCTGCTCTTCATGCTCCAGAAGCCGATCCTGCGGGCGCTCTGGCGCAGCGAGCCGGCAGCGTCACCCCGCGGGCCCACCGCCCTCTTCCTGCTGCTCCAGTTCGGGGTGGGGATCTACGGTGGATACTTCGGTGCCGGAATCGGAATCCTGATGCTGGCGGTGCTGGAGCTGATGGGCCTCACCAACATCCACCAGATGAACGGGCTCAAGAACTGGGGCGGGATGTGCATCAACGCCGTCGCCGCCATATGGTTCATCGTGAACGACGTGGTAGTCTGGCCGGTAGCGCTGGCGCTCGCGGTGGGCGGTCTGGCCGGCGGCTATGTGGGGGCCCGCATGGCCCAGCGCGTGGGGCAGGCCGCGGTCCGGAGGGCAGTGGTAATCATCGGCCTGGCGTCGTTCGTGTGGCTCCTGCTGCGGCCGATGTGACAAACGGTCGGACGGTCTGACGGTCTGACGGTCTGACGGTCTGACGGTCTGACGGTCTGTTATTCCACGGTAAACTCGTAATGCCGGGAAAACTCATCATCCAGATCAAGAAGAAAACCGACGGCTCGGCCGCGCTGTCCTGCCGCCGGGCCGACGGCTCGGTGACCTGGCAGCGGCTGGAAGGGGCCCAGGGCGCCTTCTTTCCGCGACACGATCTGACCCATTACGCCGTAGAGACTGTGCTCGGCACCAACAATGGGTTCTACGGACTGCTGTCGCGGGGGTGGAACATCACCGACTTCGGGCCGCCCTGGCCCCGGGGGCCGCTGCCGGAACCTGCGCTCAACGTCGAGCTGATCGTGGGGCTGCTCGACGGAGAGCGGGCCGGCGGAAACTTCTGGACCGCCGAGGAGTTCAACCGGAGCATGAAGACGTACTGCGAATCGCACGGGCAGTCGCCGGCTCCAACGCTGACCGATGACCAGCTGGACCGGATCCGGCTGGAGCGGGCCCGGCTGTTCGGACTGTGGGCCCAGGTTTCCGCCGGAGAGGCTCTGGAGCTCACCTATCCACCCGAAGACGGCTCCTGAACTCGCGCATCTTCGAGGGTGTTTCACGGTTTTTTCATTCTTCACCGCCGATGATGTTCCCTTTCGAGTGAAGGCCCTGACCATGACATCACTTGCCGTTACGTCCAGCAGCACCACCTGGTGGCGCAGCGCACAGCTCATCGGAGTGGGGTTGACCGTGGCCCTGCTGGCGGGCCTGATGGCAGCGCCCGAAACTGCCACTCGGCTGCTCTGGGATGGAGCGATCCCGCTCCTGCCCGCGGTGTTCCTGGTCCATCCCGGGATCTGGCGCAACGTCTGTCCCCTGGCCACGCTCAACATGCTGCCGAACCGGAAGGGGACCGGCCGGGGCCTCAACGACCGACTGGTGCCCGTGGCCGGGGCCATCGGTATCATGCTGCTGGCGCTCCTGGTGCCAGCGCGGCGTTTCCTCTTCAATCATGATGGAACCGCCCTGGCGCTCACCATCGCCGGCGTCGCAGTGCTGGCGGTGGCGCTGGGCATGGTCTTCGACCAGAAGGCTGGCTTCTGCAGCGGAATCTGCCCGGTGCTGCCGGTCGAACGGCTCTACGGT
This sequence comes from Gemmatimonadales bacterium, assembly GCA_035709185.1. Taxonomy (GTDB): domain Bacteria; phylum Gemmatimonadota; class Gemmatimonadetes; order Gemmatimonadales; family GWC2-71-9; genus SZUA-320. The sequence goes on along the minus strand of DASTEX010000327.1, from coordinate 8,438 downwards.
CAGGATCCCCTGATCACGGTCGGCAATCCGCGGTGCAACCCGTGCACTACCTGCGTCACCCGCGGCTGTATCGACCTGGCCCAGTCCAAGTCCCTGGCCCAGGTCCTGGGCCGTTCCCGGAAATCCCACGCGTGGCTCCAGGGCCACTATGGCATCTTTGCGGCGAGCTTCCCCGGATTCGTGGCCGGCTACTACCTGACGCCGGACGGTCCCCTCAGCTCCGCGGGTTCGGTGTATCTCACCGTGGGCCTTGGGGCCGTCGTCAGTTACGGGATAACGCAGGCAGTGGTGCGGCTCTCCGGCATCAGCGCCGTCGGGGCGATCCGGCTGCTGGGCGCCATTGCGCTCGGTATTTATTACTGGTTCGCGGCGGAGGTGGTCTCAACCCACCTGGCACTCGCGCCGTGGGCGCCGTATGCCATCCGGGCGGCGGCTTTCACCCTCATCCTCTGGTGGCTGGGCCGGTTCGACTGGCGGGGCACGTCGTTAGCCGTTAGCCATTAGCCGACGAGGATGGCATCCCCCGGCCAGATCGGTCGGCGCCGGGCTCTGGTGTTCGCGAATCGTGTCTCAATCCTGGAGGACTCGTTGGCGCTCAAGACCCAACCGACCAAGGCCAGCGTGACGGCGTTCATCAATGCCATCACCGACGACACCCGCCGCCGGGACTGCCAGACGCTCGTCAAGCTCATGGGAGAGGTCACCGGGGAAAAGCCGAAGATGTGGGGGGCCAGCATCGTGGGCTTCGGCAGCCGGCACTACCAGTACGAGACCGGCCGCGAGGGAGACTGGTTCCTCACCGGGTTCTCGCCCCGGAAGCAGGACCTGACGCTGTACATCATCCCGAGCGTGAACAGCTATCCGGCCATTCTCAACCGGCTGGGGAAGCACAAGACCGGGGTCTCGTGCCTCTACATCAAGAAGCTGGCGGACGTCGATCTCACCGTGCTGCGGGAGTTGATCGAGACGTCGGTCCGATAGCGACAGCTAGAGCTCTGATCTTTCGAATCTCCAGATTGCCAATCCGCTGAAGAGCACGGCGGCAAGGATTGCAGTCACGATCGGCCAGGTCACCCCGACGTCGACTCCGGTCAACACCTTCTGCTCCGCCGCCGAGAGACCGGCGAACGTGAAGCGGGCGGCCGGGGGCCACAGCCCCAGCAGCAGAAACAGGAAGTACATGCCCACGCCGGCGCCGGCGGCTCCCTGGGTCGGCAGCAGGGTGGAGAGAAACACCATCAGCGGGACCATCAGCAGTACCAGGGCCAGCCACAGACCGATGGCCTGAAGCAACCGGCCGGCCGGCGGGTCGTCGAAAAGCACCTCGGTCAGGCCGAGGCACACCGCGGTTCCCAGCACGGCGACCATCAGCACCAGGCCCTGCTGCGACAGGATCTTGGCGAGGATGAACCCCCGCCGGGAGAGCGGCTTGGTGAGGACCAGCACTGCGGTGCCCGAGCGCCGTTCGCCCGAAACCACGCCGGCGGTCGCGATGATGAGGGTGAGCAGGAACAACTGGTCCAGATTCTTGAGGAACTGGCCGTAGGCATCCAGTGCCGTGGGATCGGGAAGCTGCACCGCGATACCTGATTCCGACTTGAAGACCGACGCGACCAGGCTGGGGGTGATCAGCGCAATCACCGGGCTGGTGAGCGCGAAGAAGAGCATCATCCCGGGCAGTACCCAGATCCGCCAGGTCCGGAAGATCTCGCGGACCTCCTTGCCGAGGAAAGCGCCGAACCCGGTCATGGGGCGTGGCCCCCGACCAGTTCCACGAACACTTCTTCCAGCGTCGCTTCGCCGGTGTCGAACCGGCGAAGCTCGAGACCGGCGGAGGCAATCGCCCGGGGAACCGCTCGACGCGCCTCCGGGAGATCGCGCACCGTGAGGCGCAGCGTCTCACCGTCCTGTTCGATTCGGCTGAGCCAGGCCGCACCCTCCAATGCACTCCGCAACCCCGCGACGCCGCCGGCCACTTCCACCACGATGACGTCGCCGCCGGAGCGGGCCTTGAGCTCCTCGGTCGGGGCCTGGGCCGCGACCCGGCCCCGGCTCAGGATCGCCACCTCGTCGCAGACCCGTTCGATGTCGGAGAGGATGTGGCTGGAGAAGAAGACGGTGGTCTTCCCCCGGAGGGAGGCGATCAGGTCCAGCACTTCCTTGCGACCGATGGGATCGAGCGCGCTGGTGGGCTCGTCCAGCAGCAGCAGCCGGGGCGCGTTGATCAGGGCCTGGGCAATGCCCAGCCGCTGCTTCATCCCGCGCGAATACCCGCCGATCCGGGTGGTGACACCGGTCAGGCCGGCCAGCCCGAGCAGGGTCTGGATCCGTTCGTTGAGAACGGCGCCATCCAGGCCGAACAGGCGGCCGGCGAACTGGAGAAAGTCCGTCGCCGTCATCCAGGGGTAGAAGGCCGGGACGTCGGGCAGGAAGCCGAGCTCCGACCGGCTCTCGCCAGTAGCGTCGGCGACGTTGCGCCCGAAGATCCGGGCGGTGCCGCCGCTGGGCCGGATCAGACCGGTCAGAATCTTGAGAGTGGTGGTCTTGCCGGCCCCGTTAGGTCCGAGAAATCCGAAGACGATGCCTTCCCGAACCCGGAGATCGATGCCGTCGAGGGCGCGGTTGGCGCCGAAGACCCGGGTCAGCCCGGTCACCTCGATTGCGGCGGGGGGGCCCGCAGAGTTCAACCGCGGTCCTGTTTGCGGTAGAGCTGCGCTACCCCGGCTTCGGGATCCTCCGCAACGCTTCGCGCGGCTGGCTCAGCCGGCTGGTACCAGCGGATGCCAAAGGCGAAGTAGGCAATCACGCCCAGCAGGTTGCCCAGGATGATCACCAGCACCCAGATCCATTTCCGGCCGTAGCGGACCTGGTCCCGCCTCGCCAGATCGAACAGGGCCGCGATCTGGAGCAGCAGCTGGAGCGCTACCAGGACCACGATGGCACTGATAGCTAACGGAGAGAGCTGGTCTAGCACTGGAAGAGTCGTGAGTCGTTAGTCGCTGGTCGCCAGTCTGCCAGAACGGAGTGTCGGGTGCAGGACCCAAGTTACTGGTCGGCCGCCGGGCTGGACAGGGGCGAGACCTCTGGCGTCCTAACACCCAAGGCTGCATAATGTCAGGCACTTGTCGACATATGTCCGGAGGTCGGGCATGGGATGCCCCAGCCGCGGGTCCTGCCCGTGACCCAACGGTTCAACGGCCGGCCGGTGCTCGTGACCGGCGCGGCCTCGGGCATCGGAGCCGCGACGGCCCGGCTCCTCGCTGCGGAGGGCGCGACGGTGTACTGCGCCGACATCGATACCGCGGGAGCCGACCGGACGGCGCCAGCCCTGGGCGGTGCGGGCATTCCGCTCGAGCTCGACATCACCGATGAGGACCAATGGGCCCGGGCCGTGAGCCGGGTGCTGGCCGGATCCGGCAGGCTCGACATCCTGGTGAATTGCGCCGGCATCTCCTTCGCCGCTCCAGTGGACGAGATGTCGCTGCCGGACTGGCGCCGGGTGTTCGCCGTGAACCTCGATGGCGCCTTCCTCGGGATGAAGCACGCGATCCGCGCGATGGGCGAGACCGGTGGCTGCATCATCAATGTCTCGTCGGCATCCGGCATCCGGCCCGCGGCGGGAGCGTGTGCCTACTCCGCCAGCAAGGCCGCTCTCGGGATGCTGACCCGGGTGGTCGCCAAGGAATGTCGCGACCGGAAACTGGGGATCCGGGTCAATGCGGTGGCTCCCGGCGGGGTGAAGACACCAATGTGGCAGTCCATGCCGTTCTTCCAGACGCTGGTGGAGCAGCACGGATCGGCGGGAGCGGCCTTTCAGGTCATGGCCGGAGAGAGCGGTGGGAGGTTCACGGAACCGGAAGAGATCGCCGAGGCAATTCTCTATCTGGCCTCTGAGGCGGCCGCCACCATAACCGGGGTAGAGCTGGTCATCGACGACGGATACATCCTCTGAACCTGAGATACCGTAACGAGACGCAGGCCGGGGTGATGCAGGCGCGAAGAGTGGACATCACCGTCCTGCCGGTCGACGCCATCGTCAACGCCGCCAACGAGCAGCTGGCGCCGGGCGGAGGCGTATGCGGCGCCATTCATCGGGCCGCTGGCCCCGAGCTGGCCCAAGCCTGCGCCGAGGTGGGTTTCTGCCCCACCGGGCAGGCCCGCATCACACCGGGGTTCCGGCTCCCCGCCCGGTACGTGATTCACGCCGTAGGTCCGGTCTGGCACGGGGGCCAGCGGGGCGAAGCCGAGCTGCTGGCCAGTGCCTACCGCTCGGCGCTCGAGCTGGCCGAGGCACAGGGGCTCACCACGATCGCGTTCCCCGCCATCAGCACCGGCATCTATGGGTTCCCGCTCCGCGCGGCGACCGAGATCGCGGTCGGGACTACCCGCGAATTCCTGGGACGCGCGCTCAACCTCCGCGAAGTGACCTTCGCCTGCTTCTCGGGCGAGGCCCTGCAGGAGTACCAGCGCGCCGGCATCAGCGCGTAAAGAGCGTCCGGACCGCCGGATCGCGCAGGGAGGTGGTATGCAGGTCCTGATCCTGGCTGTCGCATCGCTCACCCTGGGGCCGCAAAGCCAGGGTCCGACCCAGGAAGCGCTCCGCCGGATCGAGCCCGACTGGATCGCTCCCCACGTGCGGTTCCTGGCCAGTGATCTCCTGGAAGGGCGCGAGACGGCCACCCGGGGCGCCCGGCTGGCCGCGGAATACGTCGCGGCGCAAATGGAGAGTCTGGGCCTCGAGCCCGGCGCCGGCGACAGTTTCCTGCAGCGTGTTCCTCTCCGGCATTCGCTGGTCGATGGTACTCCGGCGGTAGAGCTGATCCACGGCGGCCAGAGCGTCCGGCTGGAATACGGCACCGACTTCCTGCTTCAACCCGACATCATGCGCACCGAAGTGCAGCTTCGGGCGCCGCTGGTCTTCGTGGGATTCGGGTTGACGCTTCCCGAATACAACCACGACGACTATGCCGGCATCGATGTGAAGGGCAAGCTGGTGGTCCTGGTGCCGGGCGGGCCGCAGCGGATCCCTTCGGACGAGCGGGGACACGCGACCCTCTTCCGGTCGAAGGAGCTGAACGCACGGGCTCACGGCGCGGCCGGCGTGGTGATGATCCTGCCCGGATCGGGCGAGATCCTGAGCGACCGGGTGATGCGGCAGCTGAGCGGGTTCTCCATCATGGGACCAGATTCGCTGGAAATGCTCTTCTTCGAAACCGGAGCCACGGTGCGGCTCACCACTGCCGGCGCCACCCGGCTGTTCCAGGCCGCCGGACGGCCGCTCGGCGAGGTGCTCGGCGCGCTCCAGCAGGACCAAAGCAAGTCGTTCGATCTGGGGGTGGAGCTCGGCCTGTCCGCCCGCTTCCGTCAGAGCGATACCGCGAGCGCCAACGTGGTGGGATTGCTGCGGGGATCCGACCCGGCCCTGCGGAACGAGTACGTGGTTTACACGGCGCACCTCGATCACGTCGGCAAAGGGCGGCCGGTGGACGGCGACAGCGTCAACCACGGCGCCATCGACAATGCCGGCGGGACCGCTTCCCTGCTGGCGGTGGCGCGGGCGTTCGCGTCACTCCCGGAACCGCCCCGCCGCTCGATTCTGTTCGTGGCCGTGACCGCCGAAGAGAAAGGGATCCTGGGCTCGTTCTACTTCGCGAACCACCCGCCGGTGCCGGCCGGGCAGATCGTGGCCAACGTCAACATGGACAACTTCCTGATGCTGCACCCGGTCCGCGACCTGGCGGCGTACGGCGCGAGCTACTCTACGCTCGACACGGTGGTCAGTCGATCACTGGCGCGGCTGAACCTGGCGCCGAGTCCCGACGCGGCACCGGAACAGACCATTTTCACCCGGAGCGACCACTACCCGTTCCTCCGGCGGGGCATTCCTGCGGTGATGCTCTTCAACGGCCAGGCCAGCGGGGGCAACGGCCTGGATGGATCATCCGTGATCCGCCAATGGCTGGGCCGAGTGCATCACACACCTCGGGACCGGATTGACCAGGGGATCGACTGGAACGCAGGCGTCACCTACGTGCGGGCCAACTTTCTCATTGGCTATGAGGTGGCCAATGCGAGGGAGCGGCCGAGGCTGAAGGGACGGTATTTCTTCCAAGACAACTGAAGGACTTAGGACTCAGGACTTAGAACTGAGAGGTACTGGGTACTGGGTACTGGGTACCGGGTGACCGTCATTCCCCACCCAGTACCCAGGACACAGTACTCAGTACTATTCGGGTATGTCCGAGTTTCCGATCGACCCGCCGATCGAGCCCATGCTCGCCAAGCTCGCCGAGGCCCTGCCGAAGACGGGCGACTACCTCTTTGAGCCAAAGTGGGACGGGTTCCGCGCCATCGTCTTCCGCGGCAAATCCGAGGGGTACATCCAGAGCCGCGACCTGCGCCCGCTCGACCGCTATTTCCCGGAAATGCACCAGGCATTCCTCGATCACCTGCCGCCGGGCTGCATCGTCGACGGCGAGCTGGTCATTGCCGGCGCCGGCGGGTTGGACTTCGACGCGCTCCAGCTCCGGCTCCATCCTGCCGCGTCCCGGGTGGCGAAGTTGTCGAAGGAGATTCCCGCCTCGTTCGTGGCGTTCGATCTGCTTGCCGTCGATGGCAAGAGCCTCATGGACTCCCCGCAGGAGGCACGCCGCCAGCGGCTCGAACGGCTGTTTGCGAAGATCGATCGGCCGCTCCATCTCACTCCCATGACCCGCGACCCCGCCGTCGCGCTCCGCTGGCTCGACGAATTCGAAGGCGCGGGGCTGGACGGCGTCATCGTGAAGCCGCCCGATGAACCGTATCAGCCGGGCAAGCGGGCCATGATCAAGGTGAAGCACGCCCGCACGGCCGACTGTGTCGTCGCCGGATTCCGCTGGCACAAGAGCGGGAGGGACGCGGTCGGTTCCCTGCTGCTCGGCCTGTACGACCACCAGGGCGACCTGCAGCACGTGGGCGTCACTTCGGCCTTCACCATGGCGATGCGGAAGCAGCTGGTGAAGGATCTGGAGCCGCTCCGGACGAATGCTGTCGACGGCCATCCATGGAGGGAGTGGGCCCAGGCCGCCGAACACGAGTTCAAGCGGATGCCCGGGGCGCAGAGCCGGTGGAGCGCGGGGAAGGATCTGTCGTGGGAACCGCTCCGGATCGAGCGGGTCTGCGAAGTGAAGTACGACCACCTCCAGGGGGACCGGTTCCGCCACGCGGCCATCTTCCTCCGCTGGCGGCCCGACAAGCAGCCGCGCGACTGCCGCTACGATCAGCTCGAGGTCACCCGGCCTTACGAGCTGGAAAAGGTCTTCTCGTCCGGATCGAGAGGTTCCTGAGCCGGACGCAGCTCTTCCGGGACGTGCTGCAGGTTCACCCGGATCCGGGTCCAGGTGGTGTACCGTCCGCGCATGGCATCCACCAGCACGTCGGCCGGCTCCAGATGCCGGGCCGCTTCCGGGTGCCGCGCTTTCCACCGGTCCAGTCCCGCCAACACGTCTGCTTTGCGTTTGGCCCGCCCGATCTCGATCAGGGGATGCTTGGGTACCCGGCGCTTGCTGGGCTGCACCCTCGGCGGCTCGCCCTTCTGTTTCCGATAGTGGGGCGGCCAGGGGGCGTCGCCCAGGCCCTCGCGCTCGTGCTGCTCCGAGAGCTCGAGCAGCCGGTCGAGCAAGCCGGCCGCGGCGTCGATCCCGGCGTGGCGGTCGCCCACCTTCTTGAAGCGCCTGGGCATGGTGACCAGGGTAAAATCCGCGGGATCGGCTTCAGCGACTTCCTCCCAGGTGAGCGGCGCCGAGACCGTGGCATCGGGCCTGGGACGCACCGAGTACGCCGAGGCGACGGTACGATCCTTGGCGTTCTGGTTGTAATCGACGAAGACGCCGTGGCGCTCCTCCTTCCACCACTTGCTGGTGGCGAGCGTGGGCGCCCGCCGCTCGATCTCGCGGGCCAGTGCCAGCGCCGCGCGCCGGGCCTGGTCGAAAGTCCAGCGGCGCTCGATCCGCACGACCACATGGATGCCGCGGGAGCCCGATGTCTTGGGCCATCCGGTCAGCCCGTAATCGCTCAGGACCTGGTGCGCGACGTGAGCGACCTGTCGCACCTGGGCCCATTTCACGCCGGGCACGGGATCGAGGTCCACCCGCAGTTCATCCGGATGATCGAGGTCGTCAGCCCGAACCGGGTGAGGATGCAGCTCGAGACAGGCCAGGTTCGCCATCCAGGCCAGCGCCGCCGCGTCGCGGGGCACTACTTCCTCGGCGGTCCGCCCTGAGGGGAACTTGAGGGACACGACCTCCACCCAGTCGGGGCGCGAAGTGGGCGCGCGTTTCTGGTAGAAGAACTCGCCGTCGATTCCGTCGGGATAGCGCACCAGGACGTTGGGCCGGCCGCCGGCCCCGCGCAGCGCACCCTCGGCCACGGCGAGATAGTACTGTACCAGGTCGAGCTTG
>DASTEX010000326.1:0-6045 GCA_035709185.1 Gemmatimonadales bacterium | reverse complement strand
GTCTACATGTAGCCCTCTCTCCGGAGCGTCTCCAGCCCCCCGCCATCGTCCTGGTCCTGCGCCCGGCCGGATCGCTCCGCGATGTTCTTGAGCTTCCCGCTGGTGAGCTCCACCACGATCTCGGAGGGGTTCGTCGCGGTGGAATGGATCGGCCCGGTGCAGGGAGCGCAGCCCAGCGAACGGTAGCGGATCCCCTGACCCTGGTCGTAATACAGCGAAACGGTGGGGATCCGCTCGCGCTCGATGTACTCCCAGATGTTGCGCTCGGTCCAGTCGAGCAGCGGATGGATCCGGACGTGGGTGCCGGGCGCAAAGTCGGTCTTGAACTGGTTCCAGAACTCGGGCGGCTGTTCGGCGATGTCCCACTGGCTGTGGCTGGTGCGGGGAGAGAAGTAACGCTCCTTGCTGCGGCTGCCTTCTTCGTCGGCCCGGAGTCCCACGATGACGCCGGTGTATGGCGCAGTGTCGGGGTCGGGCTCGTACTCACCGGTTCTCAGATTGAGCCGGGCCCGCGGGCCGGTGCCCATGAGGGTCTGTTTGAGCGCTTCGGTCTTGAGCAGCCGGCAGCAGGTGATCCGATCGGCAGCGCCCTGCGGGAATGTCTGGCCTCGATCCAGCGCCTCACGGTTCTGTCCCACGATCAGGCGCAGCTTCCACTCCATCGCCAACCGGTCGCGGTACGCGATCATCTCCGGGATCTTGTACGAGGTGTCGATATGAACCAGCGGGAACGGCACATGGCCGAAGAACGCCTTGCGGGTAAGCCACAGCAGCACCGTGCTGTCCTTGCCGATGCTCCACAGCATGCAGAGCCGGGGAAACGCGGCGTGGGCTTCCCGCAGAATGTGAATCGAGCCGGATTCCAGTCGGGTGAGGTGATCGAGGCTCACTGCTCGCGGGCCCCATTGACCAGCAGCTCGAGTACGCGGCGCGCGGCCTCCCCGGCCGTCAGCCGGGTGGTGTCGATCACCAGTTCCGCGGCGACGGGGGGCTGGTAGGGATCATCGATGCCGGTGAACCGGCTGATCTCCCCCCTGCGAGCCTTCTGATACAGTCCCTTGGGATCACGCCGCTCGCACTCCTCCAGCGGGGTGTTCACCCAGACCTCGACGAAACGGCGGCAGAGACTCCTGACGAAATCACGCGACTCCCGGTAAGGCGAGACGAACGACGCAACCACGAAGGTTCCGTGCGCTTCCAGGCGGCTGGCCAGGTATCCAATCCGCCGCAGATGCTCCTCCCGCGCCTCCCGATCGAACCCGGTTCCGGGGAAGAGCGCCCGAACCTGGTCGCCGTCCAGTCGCTCGACCCGCCGGCCGGCCGCGCGCAGCTGCTCCGCCACGTGGTCGGCAATGGTGCTCTTGCCGGATCCCGGCAGTCCGGTCAGCCAGATGACTCCCGGTTCCACCTCGGTAAGGGAGCCGGCCGGAGGGATCGCATCCATTTCGGAGAGCAACACCCGCAGCCGCCGGATCCCTTCTTCCGGTCCCTGTGAGGGATCGACCAGTGCGTCGGGGCGAACGGCCGCGCTGCCTTCGGGACCCACCCAGGCCACCCGCAGCCGCTCCGGCTCCACGCCGGTCGTGATGAGATCGAGATCTTCGCTGGTGAGCTCGGCGGCCGTCACCAGCACGATCATCCCCGCCTCGAGCAGGATGTTGGCGATCTCGGCCAGGCGGCGCATGTGCTCGGCCCGATGGGCCCGCGCGCGATCGAGATCGGCATCGACCCCATAGAGCACGCTGGCCATGCCCAGGTAATAGACCAGCCGGCCTTCCTGGAACAGACGGGCCTCGAGCTCCTTGGCCAGCGCTTTACGGTCGGCGGCATCATGCGCCGGACCAGTGACCAGCAACAGGGCCGGGTGCTGGCCGTGACGCGCCGCCCGATCGGCTGCGGGCACCAGTCCGGTCTCCCAGCGCGCGTTCCGCACCAGCACCTTCTCGCGCACCCAGGACTGGCGGTCGGGCAGCGCCTCGCGGATGATGCCGCCGCCCCGCACATCCCAGTCGTCGATCAGGACGAACCGGCTGGTAGCCGCGGCGGTCTCCGGCAGGTCAAACGCCAGCGCGCGCCCGAGGGCGATGGTGACCTCGCCGGCCTCGTGGCGATGGATCGCGTCGCGGTTGGCGATCGCCTCCAGGGTGGTCGCGTCGAGCACCCGGTGAATGGCCTCGATCCTCGCGAATGCGCGCGCCGTTCCCAGCTTGAGCAGATACTCGCCCTCCTGGCTCAATGGCTTCTGACCCAGCCAGAAGACGCTGGCGCGGAACCGGGTGCTCACTTCGGGTCGGGCTTCTCCCGCCCGGGCGGCGACTTCGCCGCGGGTGACGTAGATCTGATCGGTCAGCGTGAATCCCGCGGCCTGGCCCGCGCCGAACGTCTCAGGCGCCTGGCCGCCGAAGGATTCCAGCCGAGCTACCCGGGTGTGCTTGCCGGAGGGATAAAAGACCAATTCGTCGCCGGTGCGGAGGGTTCCGCTTTCCACGGTGCCAGCCACGATGCGGCGGTCGTCGCCTTCCTCGGTGAACTTGTAGACGTCCTGGACCGGCAGGCGGAGTGGCGCATCAACCGGCTCGGGAGCGACCTGAAAGGCGTCGAGCGCTTCGAGCACCGTTGGGCCGGTGTACCACGGCATGCGATCGGAATGGCCGACGAGGTTGTCGCCGTCTCGGGCGGAAACCGGGACGAACCGGGAAGGATCCAGACCCGCGCTGGCGAGGAACGAGCGGAAGTCCTGTTCCAGCCGCTCGAACGTGGCGCGATCGAATCCCACCAGGTCCATCTTGTTGATCAGCACTACCACCTGCTTCACGCTGAGCAGCCCGAGCAGCCAGCCGTGCCGGCGTGAGTTCTCTTGAACCCCCTCATGCGCGTCCACCACCAGCAGCGCCGCGTCGGCGCGGGAAGCACCGGTCACCATGTTGCGGAGGAACTCGACGTGGCCCGGGGCGTCGAGGATGACGTATTCCCGACGCGCCGTGCGGAAGAAGATCCGCGCGGTCTCGATGGTGATACCCTGGGCCCGCTCGTCCTTGAGCGCATCGAGCACGAAGGCGTACTCGAAAGGCCGGGCGGTCCGCTCACAAAGCGCCCGGATTTCGGCCAGCTTCCCGTCGGGCAACGAGCCGGTGTCGGCCAGGAGCCGGCCCACGACCGTGCTCTTGCCGTGATCCACGTGACCGGTGATGACGATGGGGAGGCGATCCACACTGAAAACTATGCGGGCAGGCGGGCAGGCGGGCAGTACGCATGACCGCCAGTTGCAGGATGCTGCCACCGATCGAACCGTCCGCCTGCCCGCCCGCCCGCCTGCCCGCCTAGTTTTAGAGTGATGCCCCTCCCATCGATCGTCCTTGCCGCGCTCGGATTCGGGCTGGCCACCGGCCTGATCGAAGTCGTCATTCACCTGATTCGAAAACTGGCCCTGGGACGGATCCTGGCATTCGGGATGGATTTCGTCTGGATGACCCCGCTGGCGAATGCCCTGATATTCCTGCTGCTGGCGCTGGGGTTCCTCCTGCTGGCGCTGCCCTTCAAGCGGCTCCGATCGCCGATCGTCGTGTACTCGTTCTTCGGGACGGTCATGCTCTTCGGCCCGCTGCTCCTGGCCGACCGGATCCACAAGGCGGCAGCACTGGTGCTGGCGCTCGGCCTGAGCGTGGCGATCGCGCGGGGCCTGGCCCGACGGGCCGAGGGCGTCCACCGGTTTCTGCTCCGCGCGGTGCCTCTGCTGCTGGTGGTGCTACCGCTGGTGGGGGCCGGCCGGTACGGCCTGATGCGCCGGGCCGAGCGCAAGGCCATTGCGGCGCGGGCCGCGGCCGCGGCCGGACAGCCTAACGTATTGCTGCTGGTCCTCGACACGGTGCGGGCCTGGAACCTGGGATTCTACGGTTACTGGCGGCCGACGACGCCGAAGCTGGCCCGCTGGCTCGAGCGCGGGGTCATCTTCGACCGGGCCCTCGCCCCTGGCCCGTGGACCACCCCTTCGCACGCCACCTTCTTCACCGGATTTCACCCGACCGAGGTCTCGGCCAACTGGGACACGCCGCTGGATCGGCGACAGCGAACCCTGGCCGAAGTGTTCGCCCAGGCGGGGTACGCGGTGGGCGGCTTCGTGGGCAACTATCGTTACGCCGGGAGCGCCACCGGCCTGGGTCGCGGATTCGATCGCTACCAGGACTACCCGGTCACTTTCGAGCAGGCGCTCCGGTCGGCCCAGCTCTCCGCCCGGGCTTTCACCCTGGGGACGGTCGCGGAGCAGCTGGGGAAGCGGCGGCTGATCCAGGGAGGCAAGGACGCGGTCGAAGTCAACGTCGAGTTCCTGCACTGGCTCGACGGCGCGGGCCCGGGACGACCGTTCTTTGCCTTCCTCAACTACTTCGACGCCCACGCGCCCTATACGCCTCCACCGCCGTGGGACTCGACCTTCGCCGGGAGGGATACCCAGGCCGCCGACCGCCACTGGAACATGCTGCTCCGGGCCTTTGGACCGGGCCCCCTTCCGGTGCAGTTTCTGCGCGAGACCCAGGATGGGTACGACGCCGGAATCGCCTACCTGGACCATCAGATCGATTCGCTCCTGACCGAGCTCGACACCCGCGGACTGCTCCGGAACACTGTGGTGATCATCACGTCAGACCACGGGGAGCAATTCGGCGAGCACGGCCTCATTCAGCACGGCAACAGTCTGTTCCTTCCGCTACTGCACGTGCCGCTGGCGCTATACGCGCCGGGCCGGCTGCCGGGAGGCATCCGAATCCAGGCGCCCGCGCCGCTGCGCGATCTGGCCGCGACGATTCTCGATGCCGCCGGCCTTCCCAATCCCGGCCTCCCTGGCCGCTCGCTGCTCGAGCCCATGAAGGCGCCCGAAACGCCGAGAGTGGATACCCTCTTCGCCGCAGTGGACTATCACCGCCAGCTTCCCAAATGGCCGCCCTCACCCATCCTCAATGGCGACCTGCGGTCGGTGGTGCTCGACAGCCTGCAGTACATCCGGAGCAGCAACGGAGCGGAGCAGCTGTTTCACCTGGGCCAGGACTCCTGGCAAGTGCGGAACCTGGCGGGAGTCGGAAGCTTCGGCGCCGAGCTCGAGCGGCACCGGGCGGCGCTGACCCGACTGCCGGGCCACTGATCGCGAGCCGTTTCCTTCAGCAGGGGAGCAGAGCTACCTCCATGTCGCGGTTCATACTCAGCGTGTTGCTCGCGGTTGCCTCGGCCGTGAGCGGCGGTGTGTCCGGGGCGGAGGCCCAGAACCCGGCGCGCGAAGGCGTGCTCAAGCAGGTGGCCGTGCCGCACCCGTACTACTGGCGCGAGATGTATGTCCCCCAGGTCACCAGCGGACCGTCCGCCGCCAGCTGGTCGCCCGACGGGACCGAGCTGATCTACAGCATGCAGGGATCGCTCTGGCGGCAGCGGGTGGGATCGGACAGCGCGCTCCAGCTCACGGCCGGCGAAGGCTACGACCATCAGCCCGACTGGTCGCCCGACGGCAGGTGGGTGGTGTACAGCAGCTACCGCGGCGAGGCGCTCGAGCTCAGGCTGTTCGATCTGCAGAGCGGCCGGGACAGTGTGCTGCTGAGTGATGGGGCGGTCAATCTCGAGCCGCGCTGGTCACCCGACGGCACCAGGCTCGCCTGGGTCTCCACCGCCTTCGAGGGCCGCTGGCACACCTTCGTGGCCCCATTCGAGTATGGCCGGCTGGGCATGCCGGTCCGCATCACCGAGGACCGGAACAGCGGGCTTCCCCGCTACTACTACAGCGTCTGGGACCACTACCTCTCGCCCACCTGGAGCCCGGACTCGCGCGAGCTGATCGTGGTGTCGAATCGTGGGCGGATCTACGGCAGCGGCGGCTTCTGGCGGATGGAGGCCCGTCCCTCAGCCGAGATGCGCGAGCTCTGGTACGAGGAAACGACGTGGAAGGCACGACCCGACTGGGCCCGCGACGGCCGGCGGGTGGTCTACAGCGGGTACCACGGCCGCCAGTGGAATCAGCTCTGGCTGATGACGGGCGAGGGCGGCGATCCGATCCAGCTCACGTAC
>DASTEX010000325.1:0-2230 GCA_035709185.1 Gemmatimonadales bacterium | reverse complement strand
CGCGGGCTACACCCTCGCGATGCAGATGGGCGTCCACTACGACCGGCTCCTCGACGGCTTCGAGGGCCCCTTCGAAAAGGTGACCGGTCCACTGATCACCAGCGTGCCCGGCGGAACGGTCGCTGCAGGAGGATCGGGCTGGACCCTGTCGGCGAGGTATAACGACGCCATCACCGCGGCAGAGCGGCTGATGAAGGCCGGCGTTCCGGTCCACCGTCTGACCCGGGATGCCATCGGGCGCCCGGCCGGAACGTTCTACATCCCGTCGACCGGATCGGCCCGGCCCATCGTTCAGGCCCTGGCCGCCGAAAAGGGACTACGGTTCGAGGCGGCCTCCTCGGCGCCGCCCTCCGGAGACATGATCCGGCTGCGGCCGGTCCGGATCGGGTTGGCCGACGTGTACGGCGGCTCCATGCCCTCGGGTTGGATCCGGTGGCTGCTGGAGCAGATGGAGGTGCCGTTTGAAGTGGTGTACGTCGCCCGGCTGGACCAGGGTGACCTGGCCCGGCAGTTCGACCTGCTGATCTTCGCCGACGGGCTGATCCCGGCGAATGACAGTGGTGGCGGCGGGCCTTTCGGCCGGCAGCCGGCGGCCGAGGACATTCCCGCCGAATTCCGCGGCTGGCTGGGCCGGGTCAGCGTGGCGAAGACGGTGCCGCAGCTCAGGAGCTTCCTCGAGGCCGGCGGGAAGATCGTGACCATTGGCAGCTCCACCAACCTGGCCCGCCACCTGGGACTCCCGGTGGCGAATCACCTGGTGGAGCGGCAGCCCAGCGGCACCGTCCGCCCGTTGCCGCGGGAGCGGTTCTATGTCCCGGCGTCGCTGCTGGAGGTGGCGGTCGACTCCACCCTGCCGGCAGCGTGGGGCCTTCCGTCGAAGGCCATCGTGATGTTCGACGAGAGTCCGGTATTCCGCCTCGATCCGGGCGCTCTGGCAGACGGCCGGGTGAAGCCGGTCGCGTGGTTCGCCAGTGCCGCTCCGCTCCGCAGTGGATGGGCCTGGGGACAGACCTATCTGGAAGGCGGGATCGCGGTGGCGGAGGCGAAGGTGGGCAAGGGCATGCTCTACCTGTTCGGGCCCGAGATCACCTATAGGGCGCAGCCGGCGGGGACCTTCAAGTTCCTGTTCAACGCGATTCTGAACTGATGGTCGAAGGTGGTCGAAGATGGTCGAAGACAGTCGAAGACGGTCGAAGACGGCTCCCCACCCACCACCCGCTTCGACTGTTTTCGACTGTCTTCGACTGCCTTCGACGCAGCGGGCGACCAGCCCGCTGCAGAATGACACAACAAAACGACACGCCCCGCGGCGATACCGGCGCCCCGGGTTCCCGGAAAGGCGAGCGGCCAGGCGAGGTGCCTGGCCGCTTCGGTTTTCTCAGCCCGGGCGAGCCCTAGGCCGTGGCGAGCGCCGACTCCGGCTGGGTGTCGTCGTCATCGTCCGCCCCCGCCGCACCCAGGAGTCGGGCGGCTAACAGCGGCAGGGCCGCGGGAATAGCCAGCTCGGGGTCGAGGCGCGTCAGTTGGGCAAATACCTCGGCCATCGGCCGAGCGTTGGCCCAATGATGCAGGAGGATGGGATCGATCATGACTGCACCTCCATCCGGCCGTGAACACCCCCACGGTGCGTCGCCGGGTCACTTCATAAGACGCCTTGTGCAAGAAAGGTTCCACCGATCCGTCCAATCCCCCTGACCACCGTCCATATGCTGGCGGAATGGGCACCTTCCGGTCCAGATTTGGTCGTTCCTTCCAGGAGCCATATGCGCATAACCGCCCGGCTGTCCCTCTTGGTACTGGCCACCGTCCTGTTTTCGGGGTGCAAGACCTGGCGGGTCCAAGACGGCCCGACCCCGGCCGAGTTCGTTCAGACGGAGCACCCGGAGCGGGTACAAGTGAGGAGGACGGACAACACTACGTTGGAGCTTTACAACCCCACTGTGGCGGGGGACAGCCTCAAAGGCTTTCCCACGGAGCTGGCCATCCGGCCCATAACCATCCCTCTGACCGAGGTGCGGACGGTGGCCATCCGCCGGTTCAGCCTCGGACGGACGGTGCTGTTCGCCGTCGCCCTCGGCGGCGGGCTGTTTATCTATGACTGGCTAATGTCACTCAATGAGGGGATCTAACAATCTAGCGATCGGGTGCTCTGGCGATTGCAGTCGGCCTTCGGGGCTCTCCACCAGCATCCGGGATCACCGGTTATCAATCGGCAGATCGGAAGATCGCT
>DASTEX010000324.1:0-3750 GCA_035709185.1 Gemmatimonadales bacterium | reverse complement strand
GGCAAGGGGACCAGCGCGCAGCTGCGCTCCGAGGTCGATGCCCTGCATCAGCGGGTCACCGAGCTGGAGCAGGTGGAGCACAGAATCGCGGAGCTGGAGAACCGGGTGGAGTTCTCCGAGCGGCTTCTCACCCAGCAGCGTGAAGTATCGGCCGAGCGAGGGCGACCGCAATGAGCCGACCGGGTGATGGCAGCCTCCGCGGCATGGGTCTGCTCGCGCTGGCCGGCATCGGCGGCTATGCGCTCATCGCGATCAGTACCGGAGTGGCGTTCGCGGTACCGGTCGGAATCGTGGGCGCGATCGCCGCCGCGATCGTTCTCAGAGGACCGCTGGGCAAGGCAATCGCGCGGCGACTCGAAGGCGAGAGCGGAGGAGTGGGTGAAGAGGTCTACGCCGAGCTGGATGATTTGCGGAACCGGGTGATGGAGCTGGAGGAACGCCAGGATTTTACCGAACGACTCTTGACGCAGGCTCGTGACAGCGGCCGTGTTCCGGGCCATGTGGGCGAGCCGGAGATGGAGTGATGAGCGGGGCGGGCGAATTCGCCATGTGGCTGGCCGTCGCCGCCGGCCAGGTTGCGTTCTGGTGGGCAATGAGCCCGCTGATCCGGGCCTTTGCCGACCGGGTTGCCCGGCGCGGAGCAGGCGGGGAGCGACTGGAGTTGCTCGAAGCCCGGCTGAACGCGCTGGAGCAGCGCAATCTCACCACCGGTGAAGTCGAGCTGCAGCAGCACCGGCTGGCCGAGCTTGAAGAACGAGTGGATTTTGCCGAGCGGATCCTGACGCACCATGGCTCTACCGCGGGCGGGCGGGAGAACGCATGAAGCGCTGGCTGGGTCTGGATTTCGTCGATCTCGCCATTCACGTGTTCGTCACGGTTTGCGTCGGAATTCTCATGGTCGGGGCGGCGGGCAGCGACGAGGAAATGGTGTTGGCGATGGTATTCGGCACTTCGGCCGTGGTTCTTGCCATCCGGCGGCAGCGGGCCCTCCGGCAGATGACCCAGGAGGGCCTCTCTACCGGCGAAATGACCGCGGAGCGGCTGGCGGAACTCGAGGCCCGGGTCGCGGAGCTGGAGCTGGCTCAGGACCGGGTAGCGCTTCTGGAAGAACGGATGGACTTTTCCGAGCGGCTGCTGGTCCAGAACCGGCCGGCGGGCCAGGTCGAGACCGGTCGGCCGCAACACTGAGCCAGCGGCCGGACCGGTCCTGCGGGTCGCGACTCAAGGAGGAGCACACGATGGTGAGCCGGGAAGACATTCAGTCGTTCATCGATCGACTCGACAGCGGGGTGCAGCTGGCCGAAGAATTGCAGCCCGGCCTCTGGGTGCTGCGCACCAGCGAAGGCGCCGAGTGCGTGGTGCATTACAATCCGCCGGTGGTGGTGCTCCGGGTCCGGGTAATGGAGCCGCCGGCAGGAGGGGAACTGCGGGCCGACCTCTACCGGCGGCTGCTGGAGCTGAATGCCCGGGAGCTGGTGCACGGGTCGTACGGACTGGAAGGTGACCACGTGGTCCTGACCGATACACTCGAGTTGGAGAACCTCGACTTCAACGAATTCCAGGCCAGTTACGACTCGATCATGATCGCGCTCGCGACCCACATGGGCGCGCTGGCCCATTACCGCGAAAGGTAGACCGATGGGGATCTTTGACCGGATCGCGACGCTGTTCCGCTCCAACCTGAACGACCTCATCTCCCGGGCGGAAAACCCGGAGAAGATGCTGAACCAGCTGATCCTCGACATGAAGACCCAGCTGGCCAAGGCCAAGCAGGAAGCGGCGGCCGCGATCGCCGACGAGAAGCGGCTCCAGGCCGACGCCGATCAGCTCAAGAAGCAGGCCGAGGACTGGGAGCGCCGCGCCATGCTGGCGGTACAGGAAGGCCGGGACGATCTGGCCACCCAGGCCCTGATGCGCTACAACGAAGCGCTCCAGGGAGCCCAGCAGCTCCACGAGACCTGGATGCGGCACAAGGCCGAGACCGAGAACCTCAAGGTCTCGCTCCGCCAGCTCCACGACAAGATCGAAGAGGCCAAGCGGAAGAAGAACATCCTGGTGGCCCGGGCCAAGCGGGCCGAGGCCCAGCAGCGGATCCAGCAGACCATGGCCGGCATGAGCGACAAGAGCGCCTTCGAGTCGTTCGAGCGCATGGCCGAAAAGATCGAGGACATCGAGCGCAAGGCGCTGGCCGCGGCGGAGCTGCAGCAGGAGTTCTCAGGCGATGACCTGATGACCCAGTTCAAGGCCCTGGAGTACAAGGGCAGCGCCGACCAGCAGCTAAT
Source organism: Gemmatimonadales bacterium (assembly GCA_035709185.1). Lineage (GTDB taxonomy): Bacteria > Gemmatimonadota > Gemmatimonadetes > Gemmatimonadales > GWC2-71-9 > SZUA-320. Next base: position 1,468 of record DASTEX010000324.1, on the reverse strand, counting down.
CGAGCTCAAGGCCAAGATGGGTCTCCTGGGCAAGGGCGCGGGAGAGGCCGCCCGCCAGCTCGGCAAGGGCGAGCCGGTCCACGACGCCGAGGTCATTCCGGAGCCTGAGGGCGAGCGCAAGGCCTGAACCCGGCCGCACCGGGCCGTCCGGTTCCGGTCCGCTCGGAGGGGCGGCCCGGTCCCGGCCGGCCCAGTTGTTCCGGACCGGATTTCGGAATACAATACTGTATCCAATAACCAGTGCTCATGGCTCCTTCGCGCTTTCTGATACTCGCGGACGGCGATTTCTCGCCGATGACCTCCAAGACGGCCAACTCCGTCATCCGCTACATGCCCGACCGGGTAGTCGGCGTGGTGGATCACGTAGCCGCCGGCAAGACGGTGAACGATGTCCTGGGATTCGGTGACGGGATCCCGGTGGTCCGGGACATGAATGCCGGACTGGATCTGTCCCCCGACGGCGTCATGATCGGGATCGCCCCCATGGGCGGGCAGTTGCCGGAGGAGTGGCGGCAGTGGCTCAAGGCGGCCCTCGAATCGGGCTGCGATATCTGGAGTGGTCTGCACACCTTCATCGGGGATGACCCGATGCTGGCCGAAGTGGCCCGGGCCCGGGGGCGGGAAATCCGGGACGTCCGCCGTCCTCCCAAGAACCTGCCCATTGCCGAGGGATTTGCCCGGCTGGTCGAGCCGATGGTCCTGCTGACGGTGGGGACCGACTGCAACGTCGGCAAGATGACCTGCCAGCTCCAGCTCACCCGGCAGCTCAACCAGCGGAAGGTGCGCACCCGGTTCGTCGCCACCGGCCAGACCGGGATCTTCATCGAAGGCTGGGGTATCGCGGTCGATGCGGTCGTGGCGGACTTCATCGCCGGTGCGGCCGAATGGCTGGTGCTCGAGGGTGCCAGGAACGCGGATATCGTGATGGTCGAAGGCCAGGGGAGCATCAATCACCCGGGCTATTCCGGGGTCACGCTCGGCTTGCTGCACGGCTCCTGCCCGAACGCGCTCATCCTCTGCCACCAGGCCAGCCGGACCCATCTGAGCGAGTATCGCTCCAAGGCGTGGCTGGCGGTTCCGCCGTTGAGCGAATACGTGCGACTGTACGAAAGCCTGGCCGGCGCCGTCTGGCCCACCAAGGTCATCGGCATCTGCCTCAATACCTACGATCTGACCGACGCCCAGGCCCGGGCCGCGTGCGAAGCCGCCGTTCGGGAAACCGGCCTTCCGGCCACTGATCCGGTGCGGTTCCCGGATGATCCCGCGCTGCTCAATGCCACGTTGGAGGCGAGGGAGCGGTATCGGAAGACGGGACACTGTTAAAGGGCTTAGGACTTGGGACTTAGGACTAAGTCCCCTCCACCCCGCCCGAAACCTGCGCAGCCTACCCGGAGGGGCTGGGCGGACTTAGTCCTAAGTCCTTAGTCCTTGAGCAGTCCCGCACACCTTTCCCCGATCATCACCACTG
>DASTEX010000323.1:0-3028 GCA_035709185.1 Gemmatimonadales bacterium | reverse complement strand
TCGTGCTCTCGATGATGGGCGGCGCCCTCGGCGTGATGGGCGGCTGGGTGCTGGCCGAGCTGGTAGCGACCGTGACGCCCCTGCCCGCCCGGGTCACCGGCTGGTCGGTAGCCGTGGCCATGGGCCTCGGCGCGGGGACCGGCATCCTGTTCGGGGTCTATCCCGCTTCCCGGGCCGCGCGACTCGACCCCATCACGGCGCTGCGGCAGGAATAAATGGTCCTGGCCCATGTCCTCGAAGGGGTGCGCATCGCGTTCGATGCCCTGCGCTCCAACAAGCTCCGGTCGAGCCTCACCATTCTGGGCGTGGTGATCGGCGTCACCACCGTCATGGCGATGGCGTCGATCGTGGAGGGCATCCAGTCCCAGATCCTGAACGCGATCAACACCGCGGCGCCCAATACGTTCTATGTCTTCCGCTACTTCTCCACCACGCCGATCAATCCGGAGAATCCGCCTTACGAGGTGCGGATCCGGCCGGCGCTGAGCGACCAGGACGTCGACGCCATCAAGGCCCTTCCCGAGATCGCCTACGCCTCCATGTGGGTCCAGGTCCGGGCCCGGGCCGAGTTCCAGGGCACCCAGACGCAGCAGATGGAGCTGTGGGGTGCCGATGAGCGCTACCTGGAATTGACCGGGGGTACGCTTCTCCGCGGCCGGTTCTTCACCCGGGCCGAGATGAACGCCGGCGCCCCGGTGTTCGTGATCGAGAGCGAGGTGGCCGACCGGCTCTTCGGCCGGATCGATCCGATCGGCAAGTATCTCCGGATTGGCGGCCGGCCGCTCCGGATCATCGGGATCCTGCAGCCTCCCGAGAATATCTTCGAGCCGCCGGGCCAGGAGCGGGGCGGAGTCATGCCGGTCCGCACCGCCCGCAACGAGTTCGAGTACGACCGGGTGCAGGGCGTCATCATCGCGGTCCGGGCCTATCCCTCAGTCCCGGTCGACCGGGCCCAGGACCTGGTGATGGTGGCGCTCCGCCGGGTCCGGGGACTGCGCCCGGGCATGCCCAATACCTTCGACCTCATGACCCAGGACCAGCTGCTCAGCCTGGTGACGCAGCTCACCTCTGCCTTCTTCGCGGTGATGATCGCGCTGTCCGGCGTGGCACTCATGGTGGGCGGCATCGGCGTCATGGCGATCATGATGGTCTCGGTGACCGACCGGACCAAGGAAATCGGCCTGCGCAAGGCGGTGGGCGCGCGCCGGAGTGAAATCCTCTGGCAGTTCCTGGTCGAAGCCGCCACCCTCACCATGGTGGGCGGCGTGCTGGGCATCATCGCGGGGCTCTTCGCCGGGGAGCTGATCAAGCGGTTGATCGCCATCGAGGCAGCCGTGCCGCTCTGGAGCGCGCTGGTGGCCGTGGTGGTCTCGGTCGGGATCGGGCTCGCCTTCGGCATGTACCCGGCAAACCGGGCAGCCCGGATGGATCCGGTGGAAGCGTTGAGGCACGAATAGAGTCGGAAGGGTCGGAAAGGTCGGAAAGGGCGGAAAAGACAGACCTGCCCGTCTTCAGGATCCGCCATCCTTAGTTTCCGCCTCTTCCGCCTTTTCCGTCTTTTCCGCCCGTGAGGACGAAATGAGCGTGGACGTATTGGCCATCGCCGCCCACCGTGACGACGTCGAGCTCACCTGCGCCGGTACCCTCATCCGGGCCAGCGACCAGGGCTATCGCACCGGCATCCTCGATCTCACCGCGGGCGAAACCGGGAGCCGCGGGTCGGCGTCGCTCCGGGCGGAGGAGGCGGAGCGCGCGGCCCGGGTGATGGGCGTGAGCGATCGGCGGAACGCCGGCCTGCCCGACGCGCACCTGGCCAACACCGACGAGACCCGCCGGATCGTGGTGGAACAGATCCGGTATTTCCGGCCCCGGGTGGTGATTCTCCCGTTCCCGGTCGGCCGCCATCCCGATCACCGGGTGAGTTCAGAGCTGGGCCGGGATGCGTGCTACCTGGCCGGCCTCACCCGCTACAACGCGCCGGGGGAGCCTCACCGGCCCTACAAGCTGCTCTACGCCCTTTCCTACCGGGAGGACCCGGTCAAGCCCACCTTTGTGGTCGATATCACCGACCAGTTCAGCCGGAAAATGGAGGCCATCCGCTGTTATGCGAGCCAGTTCGACGGCACCCTCAACGCCGGCGAAATCTTCCCCACCGGTCAGGACCTGTATGGCTTGATCGAGACCCAAAGTGCGCATTACGGGTCATTGATCCGGACTCGCTTCGGGGAGCCGTTTTTCACTCACGAGACGGTGCGAATTGACGACGTTGTCGGGTTGCACGTTCAGAGTATGTAACCGATCGGATGAGTCGGAAGGTCGGAAGTGGTCGGAAGCCCGGCCCAACGACCTTCCGACCATGCCGACTTTTCCGACCTACCGACCGATTGGCTAGTTTTCAGCCCATGACGCAGACCCCCGTCTACCTCGACCACGCGGCAACGACTCCGGTCCGGCCGGAGGTCCTGGAAGCCATGCTGCCGTTCCTCAGCCACTCCTGGGGCAACCCGTCCAGCGCCCACCGGGTGGGCCGGGCGGCCCGGGCCGGACTGGACCAGGCCCGCCGGGAAGTGGCCGAGGCGGTGGGGGCCGAGCCTAACCAGGTGGTCTTCACCTCGGGCGGGACCGAGGCCGATAACCTCGCTGTCATCGGGGCCGCCCTGGCCGCGCGCGACCGGGGGAGCCCGATGATCGCGGTGGTGTCGGCCATCGAGCACAAGGCGGTGCTCGCCGCGGCCCACGAGGTCAAGCATCTGGGCGGCGAGGAGCGGATTCTGCCGGTCGACCGAGCCGGATCGGTGGACCTCGAGGCGCTCGACCGGGTGCTGGCCGAGCGGCCCTCCGTGGTCTCCATCATGTGGGTCAATAACGAGGTGGGAACGCTCCAGCCGGTCAGCGAGATCGCCGATCGATGTCACGCCGCCGGCGTGCCCTATCACACCGATGCCGTCCAGGCGTTCGGGAAGGTCCCCATCTCGGTTCGCTCGTTCCCCTGCACACTCCTCACACTTTCGGGCCACAAGATCGGCGC
>DASTEX010000322.1:0-10796 GCA_035709185.1 Gemmatimonadales bacterium | reverse complement strand
GCGGTGGAGCCGAACCTGGTCTGGAAGGACACGGTGCTGATTCCGACGGGTCAGACAGTCGATATTCTGCTCGAGGTCTCCAATCCCGGCCGCTGGATGGCCCATTGCCACATCGCCGAACACCACGAGAGCGGAATGATGTTGAGCTTCACCGTGGAGCCGTAGACCGACAGAGTGCAGAATGCAGATTCAGAGTGTTGAAGTGCGGCGGTCCCGACACCTCGGAGGGTAGCCGGCTTCGCTCCCCTTCTACATTCCGCACCCTGCACTCCGCACTCTCCTGTCAGATCTTCCCTAACGACTTCCCGGGGACGGGCGTCGCCGCCATGGCCGGACCGGCAGCCTGGCGACCGGGAGCCAGCCGGGGTTCGGCGCCCAGCCAGTAGAGGCCGTTGGCCATGATGCAGAAGCCGGTGGCGGCGAACCACACCATCGCTCCGCCGACGAAGCCGTCGAACGCCAGCCACCACGGGCTGTGCACCAGCGAGAGGGTGGAGGCAATAGTCAGGTTGATGCCGACCGCCAGGTAGATCCGCCGCTCCAGGTACCACTGGTCGGTCTGCATGAAGTAGGGCCGTCCCGGGGCCCAGTCGGACCGGGCGAGCCGGGGCTTGAACCCGAAGCGCGCGAGGATGTTGCCCACGACGCAGTACCCGGTGAGCGAAACCGTGATGGAGGCAAATGCCGTCACCACGACGCCCAGCACCCAGAGCGGGTGCACCAGGACGGCGAGAATGGTGGAAACGAGCAGGACGATGCCGGCGATCAGCCAGACGGTTCGCTCGATGTACCACTCGCTGGTAGGGACGACGTAGACCCCGGAGCGCAGAGGCATGAATCAACTCCCGTACTGAAGAAGAGGTTACGCTATCTAATTGCGGCCAGCGGGAACCGCCAGCCTTCGGTCCCGTGGGGCATGATTCACCCCCCCAGGCAGATAACTTACTTCGCGAACTGGAATCCAGAACGGGGAGGGCGTGGTGAAGGCAGGACTGCCGGCGTGACGACGATCGACATCACCCTCGGACATCTCCGACAACATGCGGTAGCGCGCAGTCTGTTCCCGTCGTCGAGCATTCAGGACGCGCTCGACCGGCTGGGCTTTGTCCAGGCCGATCCCATCCGTGCGCCGGCCCGGGCCCAGGACCTCACCCTGCGGCACCGGGTACCGGGCTATCGCGCGGGCGACCTGGAACGACAGTACCACGCGCTCGCGGTGGAGGAGGATTTCTTCGTCACCTACGGCTTTCTGCCCCGGCCGGTCCAGGCCCTGATGCATCCGCGCAAGGTGCGCTTCCCCTGGCCGCCCGGCGGCCCGCGGCGGGCGGAGCGCGTGCTCGCCTTCGTGCTGGAACGAGGTACGGTGCACCCGCGGGAAGTCGACCAGCACTTCGCCCATGGCACGGTGCGGAATTATTGGGGTGGTTCCTCCAGTGCCACGACCCATCTCATGGAAGCGATGCACTATCGCGGCATGCTGCGGGTGGTCCGGCGGGAGAAGGGGATTCGTATATATGCTGTGCGACAGCCGGACGGCTCCGCGGTGGACCGGGAAGCCCGCCGCCGACTCGATGCCCTGGTGGACGTGGCCGTCGGAAAGTACGCCCCGCTGCCGGCCGCGAGCCTGTCGAACCTGATCAGCCGGCTCCGTTATGCCGTACCCCAGTGGCAGGGGCAGCTGCGTGACGCACTGAAGCGGGCGAAAGAGCGGCTGGCCCACACCCGGGTGGACGGGACCGACTGGTACTGGCCCGCGTCGGAGAATCCCCGCGATGTCGGAACGGAAGCGCAGGTGCGCTTCCTCGCTCCGTTCGATCCGGTCGTCTGGGACCGGCGTCGGTTTGAGCTGCTCTGGGGGTGGGAGTACCGGTTCGAAGCCTATACCCCGGCTCGAAAGCGAAAACTGGGTTATTACGCGCTGCCGCTGTTATGGCGGGACCGGGTGGTCGGCTGGGCCAATGTCACCCTCGATGCCGGGCGCGTGGTGGCCGACGTGGGCCACGTCTCCGGCCGCCCGCCCCGCGATCCCAGCTTCCGGCGCGAACTCGATGCGGAAATCGAGCGGTTGCAGGCATTCCTCTCCGTTAACGGTTAGCAGTAAGCGGTTAGCAGTCTGCCTGCCGGGGCTGGCGTCACTCGCACTAACCGCTAACTGCTAACCGCTAACTGGTTAACGAACGAAGAAGATGCTTCCCGCGAAGTCGGTGAGGGCGCCGATCTTCCCTTGCCGGCTGAAGGCGATGCGGCGGGGCTCTCCGCCCAGCTCGAGGGTCCCGGTGATGCGCCGCTGGGTCAGGTTGTAGATCTGGACCTTGCCGTTGAGCGGCAGCGTGATCCACGCCTCGTTGTCGTCCGGGGTGACCCCGACACCGAAGGCTACGCCGTCAAGCGGGATATTCGCACCGGTGGCACCAGTGGTCAGGTCGACGTCGTTGAGGTAACCGTCCTGGTTGGCCACGTACAGGTGCGTGCCCTTGCGATTCAGGGCCAGCCCCTGGGTCGTTCCACCCAGTTGAAAAGTCCGGACCACGTCACCGGTGAAGATGTCGATCTCGCTCACCGAGCCGCTCACGAAGTGGCTGGCGTAGAGCATCCGCCCCGAGGGGTCGACGACAAAGGCATTGGTCGCGAAGCCCACGCTCAGCGTCTTGAGAATCTGGAGCGTTCCGGTATCGACAATCAGGAGGGTGTTGTCGTTGTTCCCCACGTAAAGCTGTGATCCATCGGGTGATACCTGGACCGAGAACGGAGCCGAGAACCCCGCCGGAATCGTAGCGATGACCTGGGCCGATGACACGTCGATGACGCTGACCGACAGGCTGCCCTGGTCTGCGCTGTAGGCCCGGAGCCCGTCGGGCGAGAAGGCGATCCCGGTCGGGAAAACGCCGGTGGGGATGAAACCGCTGATGGTGCGAGTGAACGTGTTGGTGATGCCGACTCGGTGGCCGAAAAGGTCGGAGAAATACGCCAGACCGTCATCCCGGACGGCCACCGCCCAGGGACTGGGCGCCGACATGGTCTCGATGATGGTGCCTGACGGGTGGGTCACCGGGTTGCAGCCGTTGCCCGGGGCCAGGTTGATCGGAACGGCCGGAGATTCCGGCCCCGCGACCGTGGACGGCCCGGCGTCGCTGCAGCCAGTCAGAGCAGCACCGAGACACACCAGGACCCCGCCGCGAATAAGCGAACGCATGAATGATCCTCTTCAGGTTGTGGTCAGCGATGGTGAGGTGGTGGCAGTCTGCCGTATCGCGGGGCCCGGACCTAAGATGGCAAATGCCGCATGCCGCGCAAGCTATCAACGTTGATAGGGTGTCAATTGTTCATACGCTATCAGCTATCAGCTATCAGCCGACAGCCGACAGCTGACCGCTAATATCGGAATCGTTCCACTTTCTCGATTCCGTCTGCCGTTGTCACCACGGCGTACAGACCCGCCCTTCCCAGTGTCATCAGCCGGCGGCCCCGGGGGAGCACCACCCGGCGAATCAACTCCCCGCGGCCGTCGAACCCGTCCCAGGTCGAGGGCTCACCCCGCGCTCCCGAGCGCTCCAGCCAGACGGTTCCATCGGGCCCGATGCGGGGAAGCGCGTCGGTGAACGGCGGCTTGTGGGCTGCAAAGGTGCTGTAGCCGATCACCTCTTTTACCGCGGCATCGGTCAGCATGTCGGGCGTGGCCGCGGTGAGGCCCCCCGGCGGACGGTCCGATCCTCCTTTCCCGCCTACGCCGGAATTGGCCACGAAGCCGCGCGTGTAGTCCATCTTGTCGGCCTCGGTGACCGGCCGGCGCTGCCACGCCACCGGGGATCCGGAACTCCGCCGTCCATCCGGCTCGATCCATTCGACGTGATAGTCCCCCGAGCGCGCGATGGCGATCCGGCCATCGGGCGTGACCGTCCACGAATCCTGGGAAGCAAAGGGGATATAAGGGATGCGCGGCCCCGGCGAGTGATTCGAGGGCAGCCGCTGCCCCGGCGAATGAATCCATGCCACTACATCGTACTTCCCGCTGGTGGGTTCGACTCTGAGCAGCGGCAGGGAATCGCTCCGTATGCCGATCGCCTCCGCGGCCCACCGCGCCACCTGGGCGTAGTACCGGCCCCGTCCATCCACTGCGCGGGGCCACAGGCCGGTCGGCACGCCGGGCACCCGCAGCGTGAACGTCCGGTGAAACCGAAGGTCGGGGCCGATCAATCCCAGGCGCCCGTTGCCTTCATCGATGAAGACTGTGGAGTCTCCCGCTACGGCGACCAGCGCGCCAGGCAGCCGGTACTCGGCAGGACCGCCACCGGTTCGACCCAGGACCCGAAGGTTCCCACTCGCGAAATCGGCCACCACGATCCGCTCATCCAGCCGGTCGCTGATGATGACCCGTCCGTCAGACAACTCGCGGATGCCGCGCACCTGGATGAACTCGGCCGGGAGCACCCGGTCCGGCCGGGTGAGGATGACGACCGGTGGAGCCGGCTGGGTCTGAGCGGCGAGAAGGCCGCCCAGGACTGAGAGAACGACCATTCGCCGCTCGAGTGGGGGATAACAACAAGATGCGTGGAGTCGCTGGAAGGTTTCGACCGCAGGATCAAGGAGCGCCCCGAATCTTGGCCCTGGAGTTCGAGTTTGTGCCCCATCGTTCCCTGTCCCCGGGCCGTTGCGGCCGGGTGAAAGGCAACGCCATGTTTGAGCCGGGAACCCCGGTAGAGCACTACAGCTGAGAGCTCAATGAGAATTGCCACCTGGAATGTCAACGGCATTCGGGCCCGGCAGGCGCAGCTGGCGGAATGGCTCCAGCGCGACCTGCCGGACGTCGTCTGTCTCCAGGAACTCAAGGCCGAGATGGCCCAGATTCCCGAGCCGTGCAAGCTGGAGAATTACTGGGCCTATTGGCACTGCCGCCGGGGGTACTCGGGCGTCTCGCTCCAGGTTCGCAAGGACCTGGTCCAGGGCGAGCCGGTGTTCAGTCATCCCGACTTCGACATGGAGTCGCGGATCGTCCAGGTCGAGCTGGGCAATCTGATCCTGGCGTCGGTCTACGTGCCGAACGGGGGGAAGGACTATCCGGCCAAGCTGCGGTTCGTGGAGCAATTGATCGGATGGACCCGCCGGGTGCACGAAGCGGGGCGGGAGCTGGTGCTGTGTGGCGACATGAACATTGCCCGCACCGAGATGGATGTGCATCCCAAGGAGCGGAAGCCCCGCGCCATCGGCCAGCTGCCGGAGGAGCGGAGCCTGTTCGAGCAGCTGCTGGGCGACCACCTGGTGGATGTGGGGCGGGCAATGGATCCCGACAATCCCAACCTGTTCACCTGGTGGGCGCCGTGGCGGAACCTGCGCGCCCGCAACATCGGCTGGCGGCTGGACTACGTGCTGGCCTCGAAGAGCATTGCGGAGCGGGCCACGAATTGCGTGGTGCTGGCGGATGTGGGCACCAGTGATCACGCTCCCGTGGTGATGACCGTGAGCCGTTAGCGGTAATTGGAATCTGACCCCAATTACCCGTACGGCTCACGGCTCACGGCAGATTCTCTTGGAGCAGCGGCACCGGGGAGACGAGAGCAAGGATTGTGCAACGGCGCCCAGGCTGGCAGCCGCTCGGGCGGCATTGAACCGCTCGTCTCAATGCGTTTCGGGGGCGGTCGCGATCGCCGCGCGGGCCTGGGCCAACATGCCTCTCTGGCGGCGCGTGAGGGTGGGTTGACGGGCGAAGGCGGCGGCTGCGGTGGCGAAGTCGCCGTTATGGAACGCCGATTCGGCCAGCACCGCGAGCGCGTGCAGCTGGATAGCGGAGTCGAGGATCCGGGGGATCGCCGCGGCCACCAGAGTCTGGGCACGCCGGTGGTCCCCCCGACGCTGGGCATTCAGGGCACGGTAGTAGGACGCGAGCGGACTGCGCCCCTCCAGCTCCGCTGCGATGAACGCCTCTGTGGGAACAAAGCGCCAAGTGGTCCCCCGGGAGGCAAGCCCCAGGAAGACCGTGAGCGCGAGCAGCCCGGCGGTCACCGCCACCGGCAGGTACAACGATCCCGGACCAGCCGGCCCGGCGGCGGTCTGCCCGGCCCGATCCATCAGCCGCTTCAGTCCGGACCATCGGTACACCAGGAAATAGGCGAAGGCCGCGAGGGCGATCCCGGCCAGCGCGTCCACCACGTAGTGCTCGCCCAGGTAGACAATGGCAAACAGCACAGTGAGGAAGTACGCCAGCATTGCGAAGCCCCACCGGCCGAATTCGCGGAAGCAGATGAAGGTGAGGAGCGCAGGAAAGGCCGCATGCAGCGACGGCATCGCCGCCACCGGATTCAGGTCGAAGGACTTCGCCAGAGTCGGCAGGCTGATGTTGTAGATCTCGCTCGAGATCCGTTCCAGTCCCGAGAGTACCTGGAATCGCTGGGCGGCCATCCAGGGCGGCACGGTCGGCACCGCCAGGTAGCCGACCAGACCCAGGACGGTCAGCAGCACGAACGCCAGCGCCATGCGCGGGAACCCCCGGACGCGGAGCAGCCAGACGGCAAGACCGAAACCGAGAAACACGACGAAGTGGGAGGCGTGCACCCCGACCAGCACTCGCTCGAAGACGCCGACCTGCCCGTCCGCGAACAGAACCTGTTGCAGCGCGATCGAGGGAATGACCCCGCCGAACAGCGCTCGCTCCGCGTCGATGACATAGGACATATAGGCCGGCAGGTCGAGCCGCTGGATCGCGGTGTAGATCAGTCCCCGGCAGCTGTCGAACAGGACGATGGCGCCGAGGAACATTGACCAGTCACGGACGAACCCGCGGAACCGGCCCGCCAGCCAGGCGACGAGGAACAGCGAGGGAACGACCAGGGTCTTCCAGACGAAGCCGAAGTACCCCAGCGCAAACAGTGTGATGAGGGCGCCGGCGTAAATCGTCGCGAGGGCCGACAGGAGCATGCGCTCGCGGTGCAAAGGAGGGGCGGCTGTGCCGGGGACGGACATGGCCCGCAACCTACGTTCCGGGGGGAGGCTCCCGCCAGTGCAGTGCGGCGCTTGATGCTCTCTTCATTCACCGATAGACCGACCGGCTGTCGAACCGGCTCGACAGCTGTGGCTCCCGGTAACCAGCCGGCCTGCCGCTGTCGCGAGACCGCGGCGGCCGCGTGTCAGCATCAGTGCCCCGGCCGCCGCTCTCACCCGGCCAGCTGACGCAGCAGCGCCCCGGCCGGGATCTCCCGGCAGCCGGTGGGGTTCTGACCGGTCCACAAGGGCGAGAAATCGGTCGACCCCCGCCGCTCGGCTGCGATTCGGAGCGGGTACAGGGCCGGCGCCGGAAGTGGAAACGGTGGAACTGCGGGATTCATCGGTCCCAGCTCCCGGATGACCCGATTCACGATCCCGCGGGCCGGTCGGCCGGTGAGGACGTTGGTGAGCGCGGTGTGGGGGGCTGCCTCGCTCAGGAGCGCGGCACGATGCAGCGGGCCGGTGGTGGATTCGGGGCAGAGCAGCCATGCGGTTCCAACCTGCACGCCGGCCGCACCCAATTTCATTGCCGCCGCAACGCCGGCCGCGTCGGCGATGCCCCCCGCAGCGATCACCGGCACCCGTACCCGCCTCGCGATCTGGGGTACCAGGGCGAACGTGCCGACCTGGGTCGTGAGGTCTTCCGTCAAAAACATCCCGCGATGGCCGCCGGCTTCGGCGCCCTGGGCCACGATGAGGTCGGCGCCGTGCGCTTCCAGCCAGAGCGCCTCTGCTACTGTCGTAGCGCTCGAAAGGACCAGTCCGCCCCACGCCTTGATTGGCGCCAGCAGCTCGGCGGGCGGCAGGCCGAAATGGAAGCTCACCACCCTGGGCTTGAACTGGCGCAACAGCTCGACGTCAGTGGGATCGAACGATTCGCGGCCCGATCCATCGGGAATGGTCGAGGGATCGATCCCGAACTCGTCGTAGTACGGCGTGAGCCGGGCTTTCCACGCCGCGACCCGCTCCGCGCCTGGCGGTGGAGGAGCATGGCAGAAGTAGTTCACATTGAACGGCCGGGAGGTTCCGTTCCCGAGCCGGGTGAGCTGGTCCGGGAGGGCGTCCGGTGCCAGCAGCGCAGTGGGCAAAGAACCCAGGCCTCCGGCGTGGGACACGGCGATCGCGAGCGCGCTCTCCTGGACGCCGGCCATCGGCGCCTGGATGATCGGAAGGTCCGTGCCGAGGATGTCGGTGAGAGTCATCGCGCCGGCGGATTTCCCGGGCCGGCGCGAAGACTGTCGCCGTCCCAGTGGAGTGTGTATTCGTAAGGCTGCCAGGCCGCTGCCTCGCCCAGCGTCATGACGCAGGACTGGTTGACCTGGATTCCCCAATCACTGCCGAAGAGCGCGATCGATCCATCCGGGTTGGTGAGAACCACCGACCCGCCCGGCTTCACCATCCAGTCCATCTCGATGTCGCCGGTTCCATCGGGATGAAAGACCTTGATCTGGGCCGGCAGGGAACTGGCGTTCCGCACCCGCGCCTGCCCGACCCGGCCGTCGAAGGTGGGCTTGGCCTGGCTGGGACGATAGGCCTGGCAGTCCTCGACCAGCGTGCGCCGGGGTGGCAGGCAGCCCGCCGACAGGATCATGGCCGCGGTGATCGCGGCTCGGGTGAGGCCGGCCATTCCGCGGGTGCCCGGGATCAGTGGCACGAACGCCTTCCGCATCGGCTACGCGACAGCCGGCTCCTGCGTCGCCGCAGGATTGCGCCCGGCGACCAGCGCCGCCGCCGCCAGATCGCCGGTGGCGTTGAGTACCGTCGAAAAGGTATCGGGCAGCGCGTCCACCGCGATCAGGATGCCGATCCCTTCGGGGGGCAATCCGATGGCAATGAACAGCGGCGTCAGCATGATGAACGCGCCGCGGGGAATTCCCGGCGCGGCGAACGCCAGGAACACCGCCGCAAAGGCGATGGTGGCGAGCTGCTGAAGGTGGAGCGGGATGCCGTAGAACCAGCCGACGAACAGGGCCCCGATCGTCCACGATACTGGCGAGGCCAGCTTGAACATCGAGACGGCGACCGGCAGCACGAAGCCGGTGACCCGGTCGGGAAGGCCCAGCACCCGCTCGGCTCCTTCGACCTGGGCGGGGAGAGACGCAATGGAGGAGCTGGTGCTGAACGCCACCATCTGGGCCGGAAGCACCGCGCGCCCGAACCGTCGCATGGGAATCCGCGCCACCAGCGCCACCACGGGATAGAGCAGCAACGTGACCAGGATGCAGCCGAGCGAGTAGACCACGATGTAGAACCCGATGGCGCCGGCCAGGGTAGCGCCGGCCCGCGCCGCCAGCGGCAGCACCAGGCAGAACACCCCGATGGGAGCGAACAGCACCACGCCCCGCACCAGCGTCAGCATCGCTTCGCCGAACGCCTGGAAGAACCCGACCAGCGTGTTCCGTGCGGCCGGCGCGGTGCGGGCGATCGCCACCGCCAGCAATAATACGAAGAGGATGAACGAGACCATCTCGCCGTTCGCCGCGGCCGCAATCGGATTCGCGGGAATGAGGGAGCTGAGCCAGGCCGAGAAGGTCTGGGCCTGTCCCCCGGCGAGCTGCCGGGCCGCTTCCTCGGCCCCCGCCGGCAGCGGCGGGCGGGAGCCCGGGTCCTGGGGCAGCAGCGAAAAGACCGCCGGGGCGAGCGGCATGATCACCAGCGCCGTGCCCACCAGCAGCAGGATGAACACGACCAGGGTCCGGCCTCCCAGCCGCCCGATGGACTTCACGTCGGTGGCGGACGCGACCCCGGTGATCAGCAGGGACGCGACCAGTGGAATCACCGTCATCCGGATGGCATTCACCCACAGGGTACCGATCGGCGCCAGGACATCGGCCGCGCGCAGCAGCGCCTCGCTGGCCGAAGCGGCAATGGCGATACCGCCGGCGATGGCCGCTCCCAGCGCAACCAGGACCCGGGTGCTCTCTTTCACGGAATGGCCTCCGTCACATCATGAGGTCGCCGCCGTTAATGTCGAGCGACGCACCGGTGATGTACCCGGCGGCCTCGGAGGCGGCAAAGCAGATGAGGTTGGCGACTTCCAGCGCGGTACCGAGGCGGGGCACCGGGTAGCCGGCAGCGAGGCGCTCCAGCAGCTCCGGCGTCGAGTGCTCGCGGGTCAGCTCGGTGTCGATCATGCCGGGACAAACGGCATTCACGGTGATGCCGTATTGGCCCAGCTCCTTGGCCGCCGCCCGGGTAAGGCCGAGCAGACCGGTCTTGGATGCGGTGTAGTGGGCGCCGCCCAGCGTGCTCACCATGCGGCCGGCGGTAGAGGAAATGTTGATGATGCGTCCGTAGCGCTGCGCCTTCATGGTGGGCAACACGGCGCGGGTCAGCAGGAAGGGCGCCGTGAGGTTCACCTCCAGGGTCTCGCGCCATTCCTCGGGCGAGAGCTGCTCGAAGCGGGTCGAGCGGGCCATGGCCGCGTTGTTGACCAGGATGTCGATCCGCCCGAAACGGTCCAGCGTGCGCCGGACGATCTCCTCCGGCACGCCGGGGTGAGCCACGTCTCCCGGCAGGGCCAGTCCCCGGTCGCCGAAAAGCCGCACCACCGCTTCGGCCCGCTCGCGGTCGCGCACGTTGACCGCGACCGAAGCGCCGCGTTCATGCAGCCGTTCGGCGGCAGCGCGGCCCAGGCCGCGGGCCGCGCCGGTGATGATGGCAACCCGGCCGGTGAAATCGGTCAGAGACCTGTCCGGTGAATGGGGGGATTCAGTTGGAAGCGAGAATATGACGCCGGGGATGGACCCCGGCAAACCGGGTGGAGTCTTTCCGGGTTACCCAGCAGGGGGGCGGCCGCCGCAGAGGCGGGGCTGGGATCG
>DASTEX010000321.1:0-31278 GCA_035709185.1 Gemmatimonadales bacterium | reverse complement strand
CCAGGGGCTGATCCGTCTGACCAACAACGAGCGCTTCGCGTGGGACGCGTGGCGGCGGTTCGTCGCGATGTTCGGTCGCATCGTGCTGGGCCTGAAGGCGGAGGACTTCGACGAGCCGTTCGACGAGCTCAAGCACCGCGTCAAGGCGAAGCTCGACACGGACCTGACCGCGGAGCAGCTGCGCGACATCGGCAATCGCTTCGCGGAGATCGTGAAGGAGAAGACCGGGGAGGAGTTCCCGACCGATCCGTATCGGCAGCTGGAGCTCGCCGTTCGCGCCGTCTTCGACTCGTGGTTCGGCAAGCGCGCCCACGACTACCGCGAGTTCAACAAGATCCCGCACGACCTCGGCACCGCGGTGAACGTCGTCACCATGGTGTTCGGCAACATGGGGGAAGACTCGGCCACGGGGGTCGCGTTCACCCGCAACCCGTCCACCGGCGAGAATGCGCTCTACGGCGAATTTCTGACCAACGCCCAGGGAGAGGACGTGGTCTCCGGCGCCCGGACCCCGGAGCCGATCTCGGCCCTGAGCCAGAAGCAGCCCCAGGCCTACACCGAGTTGCACCGGGTGGCCCACACGCTCGAACGCCACTTCCGCGACGTGCAGGACCTCGAGTTCACCATCGAGCGCGGCACGCTGTACATGCTCCAGACGCGGCGGGCCCAGCGGACCGGGCACGCGGCGGTCAAGATCGCCTGCGACATGGTGGACGAGGGGGGCATCTCCGAGGAAGAAGCGGTCGCGCGGGTCCCGCCCAACGACCTCAATCAGCTGCTGCACCCGACCATCGACCCCAAGGCCAAGCTCGACCTGCTCACCACCGGACTGCCCGCTTCGCCCGGCGCCGCCTCCGGCATGGTGATCTTCACCGCCGATCTGGCCCAGGAACGGGGGCGCCAGGGTGAGGCCGTGATCCTGGTCCGGCCCGAGACCAGCCCGGAAGATTTCCACGGCATGGTGGCGGCCCGGGCCATCCTCACCGCGCGGGGCGGCATGACCTCCCACGCCGCGGTGGTGGCGCGGGGCATGGGCATTCCCTGCATCGCCGGGGCCCAGGAGATCCAGGTGGACGAAGAGGCCGGCTGTTTCAGCGTCAACGGCCGCTCGGTGAAGCAGGGTGACTGGGTCACCATCGACGGCAGCACCGGCCGGGTGTTCGTGGGTCAGGCCACCCTCATTCCGCCGGCGTTAGGCGGCGACTTCGACCGGCTGCTCGGCTGGGCCGACAAGTTCCGCCACCTCCGCGTCCGGGTCAACGCCGATACCCCGGCCGATGCCCACCGGGGACGCGACTTCGGCGCCGAGGGCATCGGGCTCTGCCGCACCGAGCACATGTTCTTCGAGGGCGACCGGATCACCGCGGTTCGGGAGATGATCCTGGCGCAGAACGAGGACGGCCGGAAACGCGCCCTGGCCAAGCTGCTCCCGATGCAGCGGGCCGACTTCGAGGGAATCTTCCGGGCCATGGAAGGCTACCCCGTGACCGTGCGGCTGCTCGATCCGCCGCTGCACGAGTTTCTCCCCAAGGAAGACGCCGAAATCGAGGTGGTGGCCCGGGAGATGGGAAAAGACCCCAAGGAAATCCGCCAGCTGGTGAACTCGATGCATGAGGTGAACCCCATGCTCGGGCTCCGCGGCTGCCGCCTGGGCATCATCTATCCCGAGATTACCCGGATGCAGGTGCGCGCCATCTTCGAGGCGGCCTGCACCGTGGCCGAACGGAAGGGACGGGTGCAGCCCGAGGTGATGATCCCGCTGGTGGCTCACGTGCACGAGTTCCGGCGCCAGGCGCTGCTGGTCCGCGAGGTCGCCGAGCAGGTGTTCCGCGAACGGCAGATCACGGTGCCCTATCTGCTGGGCACCATGATCGAACTGCCCCGCGCGGCCCTCACCGCCGACGAGATTGCCCGCGAGGCCCAGTTCTTCTCCTTCGGGACCAACGATCTGACCCAGACGACGTGGGGATTGTCCCGGGACGACTCGGGCCGGTTCCTGCCCTTCTACGTGGAGTCCGGCCTGATCGACGACGATCCCTTCCAGGTGCTCGACACCGGCGGCGTGGGACGGTTGATGGCCATGGCGGTGAAGCTGGGCCGGGAGACCCGGCAGGACCTCAAGCTCGGAATCTGCGGCGAGCACGGGGGCGAGCCCGGGGCCATCGGGTTCTGCGAGGCGCAGAAGATGAACTACGTCTCCTGCTCTCCCTTCCGGGTACCGATCGCGCGGCTGGCGGCGTCGCAGGCGGCGCTGGCCGAACGGGGAACCATGATGCGCACGCGAGGCACGCTCTGATGTCGGCTCCGCTGGTAGGGATCGTGATGGGGTCCGCCAACGACTGGGACGTCATGCAGCAGGCGGCAAAGCGGCTCACCGAGTTCGGCGTGCCGTGGGAGGCCCGGGTCGTCTCGGCACACCGCAGCCCGCAGCTGGCCGACGAATACGCCTCCACGGCGGCGGAGCGCGGCCTGCGGTGCCTCATCGCCGGCGCCGGCGGTGCGGCCCACCTGGCCGGCGTGCTCGCGGCCAAGACCACGCTTCCGGTGCTGGGCGTACCGATGCCCAGCAAGCACCTCCAGGGCCTCGATTCGCTGCTTTCCACGGTGCAGATGCCGGCCGGGATTCCGGTCGCGACCTTCGCGATCGGCGAAGCGGGCGCCCAGAATGCCGGGCTCTACGCTGTCGCCATTCTGAGTCTGGGCAACCCGGCCCTGGCGGAACGGCTCGCCGGCTTCCGGCAGAGCCAGGAAGCGAAGATCCGGGCCACCACGCTGCCTGCCCCGGCGTGACACCCCGAGCCCGCTGATTTCGTAGTTCACCTCGTGCCTGCCGATCGTTCCGGGTTCCGAGTGCCGGGTTTCCGCGTGCGGTTCCGGGTGCTTGGTGCCGCGTGCCCCGGCCTTTCACAAGGCGTATGCACACTATCGTCGGACACCACGAACGAGGCACGATGAACGGAACCCGGAACCTGGAACAGTGGACTTGGAACGATCGGCAGGATTGTTTCGTTCTGCATCGGAGTAAGAAACTCTTATGATTCTGGAACTGTTTACCGCCGTGTTGCTGGGCCTGCCCGCGCGCCAGGACCCCGCCTGCATCACCAGCGCCAGCCAGGCTTCGCTGGCCAAGCGGGCGAGTCCGCTCGATTCGGTGGCGTTCACGGTCGGCAGCACGCGGGTGAAGATCTGTTATGGCCGGCCCTCCTCGCGCGGGCGCACCATGCTCGGCGGTCACAATGTCCCCTTCGGCAAGCTGTGGCGGACCGGCGCCAACGAGCCCACCATGATCCACGCCAGTGGCCCGGTCGTCATCGCCGGGGTAGAGCTGGACCAGGGCGTGTATTCGCTCTACACCATACCGGGACCCACCGAATGGGAGATCGTGATCAACCGCTCGGTGGAACAGTGGGGCGATGAAGGTTCCTACAACGAGGCGATCAAGAAGCAGGAAGTCGGCCGGGGGAAGGTCAAGGCCTGGAAGCTGGAGGAGCACATCGAGCAGTTCACCATTCGCTCGGAAGCCAAGGGCGGCTGGGGCAAACTGATTCTCGAGTGGGAGCACACTCGCGTGTCGCTTCCGCTGGAGGAGTCGAAGTAAGGAGCCGACTTATCTGGCCGACCGCCGGGCCCGGATAAAATCCCCGACCAGGATCGCCGCCGGGTAGAGCACTTCCGCTTCCGTCGTCGCATATGCAGGGCCAGGTCCGGACCAGATGGGAAATACAAAGGGCCCGGTTGCCGGGCCCTTTGTATTCCTGATGGAGGCGCAGGGAATCGAACCCTGGTCCGAATCAGCATCCCTCGCAGTATCTACGCGCGTAGGCCGATCTTCTTGCCTGAGCAGTGGGCCGTCGACCGGCCAGACTTCCCACCACCGACTTCCTGAGATCTCGTCCTTCGCGCCGGAAGATCGCGTCGGACCAGCCCGGATTTTCGACCCGGCGGCGACGCCCCAGGCGGGCTTCGTTCACCGGTGGTGCTTCAGCGAGCTAAGCTCAGCTTACGCAGCCAGTGCCAAGTTGGTGTTGGCAGTTGTGTGTTTCCAAGCGGTTTAACCAGGAACCTGGACCTGGACGCGCAACCACAAGCTCCTCTGACCCGTCGAAACCGGTCGCCCCCCTTCCTAAGTGACGTAAAATCTAAACTCCTACCGCATTCCAAGACAAGGACTTAGGACTTAGGACTTGGGTGGCTCGAGAGCCAGGGGCTTAATTGGTGCCGGAGGCGGCTTTCCGGTTACCGCGGCTCGGCACTTTCTCGCAGTATTTGAGCGGTGGCTCCTGTCCGCGTCTTCGAAGATCTGATTGCCTGGCAGAAGGCTCGGTGGCTCGCGAGCGCCGTGGCCAGGGTTACATCAACCCAGCCGTTTCGGCCCCACTTCAAACTGAAGGCCCAGCTACTCAGCCGGCTTTTCAGTGATGTCCAATATTGCCGAGGGGTTCGAGCGGGGCGGAAGGCGGGAGTTCCACCAGTTCCTGTCCATTGCCAAAGGCTCTCTCGCCGAGGTGAGGAGCCTGGTGCACCACAGCTTCGATGCCGGCCTCGTTGACCAGCGAACCTACCGCGAACTGGTTGAGCTTTGCTGCGAGACCTCACGGGTTGTGGCTGGGCTGCGCCGAAGCGTCGATCCGAGAACAGACCTCAAGGGGAAGAGCTAAGTCCTAAGTCCTTAGTCCTTAGTCCTTACTTGCTCTCTCCACCCGATTCCTCCCCTTCTCCTTCGCCCGGTAGAGGGCCGCGTCCGCCTGGGCCAGCAGGTTGTCCCGGTGACGGGTGGTCTCGGGCCACGACGCCACCCCAAAGCTGGCGGTCATGGGCCAGCGTCGCCCCTGCCACTGCCAGTTCACGTGCTCGATCCGCGACCGGATCCGTTCGGCCACCGCCATACCGTCCTCCATGGTTGCGTCCCGGATCCAGACGGCGAATTCCTCGCCGCCCACCCGGGCGGCCGTATCGCCGTCCCGCACGATTTCCTCCAGGATCCCCGCCACCGTCTGCAGCGCCGAGTCGCCCGCGGGGTGACCCAGATTGTCGTTGAGAGCCTTGAAGTGGTCGAGGTCGAAGACCACCACCGCCCCCCGCTGGGCTTCGATGGCCCCCATGGCCTCGGTCATCCCCCGCCGGTTGCGCAGCCCGGTGAGCGGATCGCGAATGGCCCGTTCCTGCAGCTCCATGCGCTGGATGGCGTCTTCCAGCCGGGGCGCGGCCCGCTGGATCATCCGATCCAGCTCCGCCTTGATCGGCCCGGTGGGCTCGACGCCGCTGGGGGGCCAGAGCACCACGGCGCCCAGCTTGGTGCCGGCGTTCACCAGCGGGAGGATGAAGGCTCGCCGCTCCCGGTGGCGCCGGTCCGGCGGGAGAACGCCTAACGGGTCATAGGCCATCACCATTCCGTCCCCCTCACCCCGCACCGCCTCGTCGACGGCCGACCCGGGCAGCGCCACCACCCGGTGAAGGTGGGGATCGGCCCGCACCGATGTGCCGATGACCTGAGGACCGCGGGGCTGGCGGACCACCACGGCCGCCTCGGCATCGAGGAACCGCTCGATTTCCATGGCCAGCCGGATCGCCACGCTGTTGATCGTCTCGCCGGACCCGGCCGGCTTCTGGGAGGCGATCTCCAGCAGCTCCCGGGTCCGCAGCACGCCCAGCAGCCCCTCGAGGTCCCGCTGGGCCTGGGCGAACGGCTGCTTCGGTGCCAGCAGCATCGCGAGCTGCACATCCTCGGACGCGACGTACACCGTGACACCGTCCTCGAGCCGTTCCACCTCGGTCCGCCCTCCGGCCGAAGCCAGGGTGGCCAGCCGGGCTGCGATCGCCTGCTGCAGACTGCCGGGTACGGCCCCCAGGGTCACCGAGACGACGTTGCTCCGGACCCCCCGCCGGAGCCAGACGCCGGCGGCCGCATTCGCCCGGGCAATCCAGGCCAGCTCCGGTGGATCGCTCATCACTGCGGGACGGGACTGGGGACGCGCGGTGGCTGGGGCCGAGGACAGCAGCCTGGGGCCCACGGTCCGGGCCGCGACCCAGCCGAGCACCGCTCCGAAGGCCACACCCAGCAGGGCCAGGATCCAGTCGAGCGTCACAACGTCTCTTCCTCCCCACCCACCCGGCGGAGCCAGCCGCGCCGGCGGAACCAGGTGAAGATGGCCAGGCTGACCGCGAGCATCACGGCCAGAACCATGGGATAGCCCAGCCGCCAGCCCAGCTCCGGCATGTGCACGAAGTTCATGCCGTAGAGCCCGACGATGAACGTCAGTGGCAGGAAGAACGCGGAAAACACCGTGAGCACGCGCATCACTTCGTTGGTCCGGTGGGACGCGACGGCCAGGTGGATCGTGAGCAGGTCATGGGTCTGGTCCAGCAGCTGATCGGTGTAGAAGAGATAGCTGTCGGCGGTCTCGCGCAGGTCCTGGTGCAGCGGGGTGGTGCGCTCCTGGCCTCCACCCGATTTCAGGATGACGCCGGAGGTGAGCCAGAGCATCCGCCGGATCAGTCCCAGCCTCCCCTTGAGCTGGTGAATGGCGAACAGGGCCGGCGGCCGGGACTTGGGATCGAACAACGCGCGTTCGAAGGCCATCAGCGTCTCTTCCGCATCGTCCAGCGGCTGATCGTAGGAGCTGAAGGCCTCGGTCGCGATGTCCGCGAAGATGGCCGGCACCATGGCGCGCTCGCCGCCATCGTACTTCCGGAGGGTCCACTCCTTCTCCACCCGCTGGATGAGGGCGAGGTCGGCCCGGTGAATCGTGAGCAGCAGGTCGCCCCGGGTGAACAGCGCGATCTTCCGGCTGACGTCCTGGACCGCCTCACCGGTGCGTTCCGGGCGCTCGCCCCATACCCGCAGAATGATGAAGGTGGCCTCTTCCTGCTTCTCGTACTTGGGCAGATGGGCCGGGTCCAGGCAGTCCTCCACCACCGTAGGGTGGAGGCCGTGGCGATGCGCGATCTGGTGCAGTTCTTCGGGAGTGGGGGCGGTGACGTCGATCCAGGTGACGCCGTGACGTTCGGCGGTGAGGATAGTCCGGATCACGTGCCCTCCCGGGTCGTTATGCGTGCGGCCGCCACGCCGGCTCCGAACCCGTTGTCGATGTTGACCACAGTCACCCCGGCCGCGCACGAGTTCAGCATCCCGAGGAGCGCGGCCAGGCCGCCGAACGAGGCTCCGTATCCCACGCTGGTGGGCACCGCGATCACCGGCACATCCACCAGTCCTCCGACGACGCTCGGCAGCGCCCCCTCCATGCCGGCGACGACGATGATGGCGCCGGCCGTGCGCAGCAGGGCGTTCCGGGTCAACAGGCGGTGCAGTCCTGCCACGCCGACGTCGTTCAGCTGCTCCACCCGGGCTCCCCAGGCGCCGGCTGTGACCGCGGCCTCGGCCGCGACCGGGAGATCACCAGTGCCCGCGGTCACGACCAGGACCAGCGAACCTCCTGGCGCCGCGGAGGGGTCGACCGGCCGCCAGAGGGTCCTGCCTAACGGGTCCCAGCGGGCGTCGGGGATTCGGTCCAGCACCGCTTCGGCCTGCGCCGGGCCCGCCCGGGTGGCGAGAAACCCGCCCGAGGCCGCCATCAGCCGGTCGCAGATCCGCACCACCTGGTCCACCGATTTTCCTTCACAGAACACGACCTCGGGCTGACCCTGCCGGATGGTGCGCTGATGGTCCAGGGTCGCGAAACCGAGGTCTTCGTCGGGGAAATGACGCAGCCGGGCGAGCGCGTCACCCGGGCTGATTCGCCCGGCCGCCACGTCGGCCAGCAGGACCTCCAGTGCAGTCCGGTTCACGCGGCGCTGGCGACCGGCTCCAGATACTGATGAAAGATCCCGGCCGCCTCGGCCATGGTATCGACCTGGAAGAGCCGCTCGCGCAGGGCCGATGCTCCGGGCAGTCCCCGGGTGTACCACCCCAGGTGTTTGCGGAACTCGATCACGGTCGAGCGCGAATCACCCTGGAGGCGGAGCGCCAGCTGGGCATGTTCCAGCGCCAGCACGAACCGTTCGGCCGGCGTGGGGGGCGCCGCCCGGACGGCGCCGTCGAGCAGCGCCCGCGCGTCCCGGAACAGCCACGGATTGCCGAACGACCCGCGGCCAATCATGATCGCGGCGCAGCCGGTATGATCCCGCATGCGGACCGCGTCTTCCGCCGTCTGGATGTCGCCGTTGCCGATCACCGGAATGTCGAGCGCCTCCACCACCCGCGCGATCTCGTCCCAGCTGGCCTTGCCCGAGAACATCTGGGTGCGGGTCCGGGCGTGCAGGGTGAACGCGCGGGCCCCCGCGTCCTGCATGCGCCGCGCGATGCCCACCGGATCGCGGGACTCCTCGCTCCACCCGCTCCGGGTCTTCACCGTTACCGGCACCGGCGTGGCGCTTACGACCGCCCGGATGATCCGCTCGACCAGATCCAGATCGCGGAGGCAGCCCGAACCGCCGTTGCGCTGCACCACCTTCTTTACCGGGCACCCGAAGTTGATGTCGATGAACTCGGGCTGATACGCCTCGCTCACGATCGCGGCAGCGCGCCCCATCGCCTCGGGGGCGGCCCCGTAAATCTGGATACCGATCGGGCGCTCGATTTCTTCGAATTCGCACCCTTCCAGCGTCTTCCGGATGCCGCGGCGGATGGCTTCGGCCGCCAGGAACTCGGTCATGAGGATGTCCGCTCCCATCCGACGGCAGATCTGCCGGAAGGGCGCTTCCGACACCCCGGCCATGGGGGCCAGGATGAGCGGCGTGCTCCGCGCGGGGGCGTAGGGTAACCTCATATCCCAAAATTAGTTAGCCATACGGGGCGCGGCAACACGACAAGGTTGACCGATTTTTGACCGTAGTCCGCGCCGCGGGTTACGTTTGGGCCATGCGGCTGCGCGATTTCCTGGAAGCTGACGCGGTGGACCTCGAGCTGGCTGGAACCGGGCGGGATGAAGTCTTTGCCCACCTGGTGGGATTGCTGCGGCTCAACGAGAAACCGGCGAGCACGGTGGTCCGGCAGCTGATCCGCCGGGAGCTGCTGGGATCCACCGGGTTCGGCCACGGCGTGGCCATCCCGCACTGCCGCACCCTGGCGGTCTCGCGGCTCCGGCTCGCGTTCGGCCGGCACCGGACCGGCATCGAGATGAACGCGATGGACCGTCAGCCGGTGCGGGTGTTCTTCCTCATCGTGGCCCCGCCGATGGAGGTCTCCAACCAGTACCTCCCGGTCCTGGGGAAGATCGCCCAGTTCGTGCGCGAGCCCGACGTTCCACCCCGGCTGATGAGCCTCGCCTCGCGCGAGGACCTGCTCCAGCTGCTGGACGAGAAGGGCGCCTGAATTAGGTCCGGATATGGCCCAGTGACTTGAGCTCCGCCCACAGTTTGCGGCGCTGCCACCGAGCCTTGCGGGCCACGTAGTGGAGCAGGCTCCACTTCTCCGCCCCGGGCAGCGGGGCGCGCACCACGGCCAGTCCGAGATTGAAGTACCGCCGCCAGGTGTGCAGGCCGAAGAGCGAGCGGTGCGATGGATCGTAGTACTGCCGCTGCCAATCGGAACTCTGGCGGTCCCAGCTGGATGACGCCTCGTGAAAGCGGCGGTGGAAGAGGTATTCCGGAACCACGTAGAACTTCCCGTAGAGGCTCATCTCGGCCAGGAACCGGAGATCGGAAGCGACCTCGTTCCCGATCAGCGCGGTCTGCTCCATGGCGCTGCGGCGCAGAACGCCCAGGTGTGCGTGGCAGAGCGTGGCCGTCTCTACCACCTTCTTGAAGCGCTGCACGGCCGAGTCCTCCATCAGGTGGAGGTGGTCGTCGTAGCGCTGGAGCAGGTTCCCGTCGGCGTCCTCGAGCAGGGACTTGGGGTAGACCAGCGCCACGTCGGGATGCCGGTCGAGCACGGCGACACACTTCTCGATGGTGGTCAAGTCCCAGTAATCGTCGGCCGTGGACCACTTGTGGTACTCGCCGGTGCAGAGACGGAATACCCGGCGGAAATTGGCGGGACCACCGATGTTGGAATCCGTCCGGGTGTACCGCACCCGGCGGTCCCGGGCCTCGTATCCCCGGCAGATATCCTGGGTTCCATCGGTCGAAGCATTATCCGAAATCACCAGCTCGAAGTCGCCGAAGCTCTGCCCCAGCAGCGATTCGAGCGAGAAGCGGAGATAGCGTTCCCCGTTGTACACCGGCATCCCGATGCTGACCCGTGGCATGATTTCTCCTCAGGCCGCCGTGGTGCTGAGGCTGGTCGGGGTGTCCAGCCGATCGACGATGCCCTGCGCGGCGTTTTCCCCGCTTCGGAAGGCTTCGTCGGTCCAGAGGTAGCCCCAGTCCCCATACCGGCCGCAATAGCGCACCCCGATCGAATCCAGGTACCCATGCACCGTCCGCAGGGACGCTTCCCGGTCCAGATCGAAGATGATGTTGGCATAGGGAACGAGGAGGGCCTGCCGGAACGTGATCCGGTCATCCTGGCGCAGAACCCCCGAGCGGCGCAGACCGTCGATCACCGGATCGATCCACGCTTCGGGTGCGCCGGTCAGCGGTCGGTACTTGCGGGAGAAATACAATTCGGCCTGTATGCTGCTCATGCCCTCAGGCACCACGTTGGGTGACATGACCCGGGGATAACTCACCCGGCTGAACGGGAATTCCTCGTCATAGTAGTAATTCCAGCTGTGACTGGAGACGTCCGAACGGGCGACGCCCAGATTGACCAGCACCAGAGTGGTGCATGCAAGCTGCTCGGCGGCCGCCGTCACATCCGGTGGGGTCCCGGGAATCATGCCGATCAGGTCGGGCAGCGGTACCGAGGAAATCAGGTGATCGTACTCCACGACCGACCCGTTGGCGAAGGAGAGCTCCCGCCGGCGCCAGTCGATCCGCACCACTTCGTGGCTCAGGCGGATATCCGATTGGCGCCGGAACAGCTCCAGATAGGACGCGAACCCCCCCTGGGCCGGATAGCGGTAATCCTGCACGTAGTGGATGTTGGGCGAGCCGGGCGCGACGGCGCCCCGCAGGACCTCCTCGAGCGAGGCGCGGTACAGCCGGGGTCCCAGCCAGTCCGTGCTCAGGTTCTCGGCCGTCGTCGTGTGGTACTTGACGGTGTAACGGGCCGGGAAGGTCTCCGCGAAGGTCCGGCCGTAACTGGCGACCAGCCAGTCCAGGTAGTTGTTGATGACCGGCTGCGGGGCATTCTGGCTGGCGATGAAGTCCTGGAGGATCCGCACCACCAGGTCGCTGGGCAAGCCGTGCAGGTTGGTAATCGCCGGGTGTCGGATCCAGTAGCCCTGCCAGTAGTTGTTGATCTGTGCGTCGACCTGGAGGTAGTTCCCTCCGACACTCTGCGACAGCAGCGCGCGGAATCGCTCGTCGCTCGTGAAGGAGACGTGGGGGCCCTCGTCGAAGACGAATCCCTCACTGGCGTGGGAAGCGGTGTGTCCGCCCGGATAGGGGTTCTTGTCGAACAGCACGGCCGGGAGGCCGGTTTCCTTCAGCCGGTGCGCCGCCCCCAGGCCGGCCATGCCGGTGCCGACGATGGCAATTCGTGGAGTCCGTGTCATTGCAGGAGTTCTTGGCTCCGCTGAAGGAAGGGCTGCAAAAAGATACAAGTCAGCCGAGCAAGAAGTGCGCCAATGCTAACACAGGACTCGACTTAGCCCAGCCGTCTCATTCCCATTCGATGGTGGCCGGAGGCTTCGAGCTCACGTCATAGACGACCCGGTTTACCCCCTTTACCTCGTTGGCAATCCGGCTCGAAATCCGCGCCAGGACATCGGGGGGAAAGGGGTACCAGTCGGCCGTCATTCCGTCCCGGCTGGTCACGGCTCGAAGGGCAACCGTCAGGTCATAGGTCCGGAAATCCCCCTGCACTCCGACCGAGCGGATTGGCAGGAGCACGGCAAAGGCCTGCCAGATGTCGTCGTACAGACCTGCTGCCCGGATTTCTTCCAGGTAGATGGCGTCGGCCCGCCGCAGCAGGTCGAGGGCCGGACGCGTCACTTCTCCCAGGATCCGGATGGCCAGGCCCGGGCCCGGGAACGGGTGCCGCCCCACCATTTCCTCCGGCAGGCCGAGTTCTCTTCCCACCTGGCGCACCTCGTCCTTGAACAGCTCGCGCAGGGGCTCGATCAGCGAGAACGGAAGCCGCTCAGGCAATCCGCCGACG
The DNA here is from genome assembly GCA_035709185.1 of Gemmatimonadales bacterium. Taxonomy (GTDB): domain Bacteria; phylum Gemmatimonadota; class Gemmatimonadetes; order Gemmatimonadales; family GWC2-71-9; genus SZUA-320. The sequence continues at coordinate 19,136 of DASTEX010000321.1, read as the reverse complement.
TTATGATGGGTCTTGATGGTCACCGACGGGCCGCCCCGGGGCGAGACGCTCTCGATCACGTCCGGATAGAGTGTGCCCTGCACCAGGAAGCCCACGTCGGCTCCCACCGAGCGGGCGGCGTCCTCGAATACGTCGATGAAGGTATGGCCGATGCGGCGGCGCTTCTCCTCGGGATCGGCGACGCCTCCCAGCCGCTGGAGGAACCGGTCGCCGGCATCCACCACCCGCAGGTCGATGCCGAGGTGGCGCCGGAAGGTATTCTCGACCTGGTCGCGCTCATGCTGTCGCAGCAGTCCGTGGTCGACGAAGATGCAGGTCAGCCGGTCGCCCACCGCGCGATGCACCAGCGCCGCCGCCACGCTCGAGTCCACGCCGCCGGAGAGCCCGCAGATCACGCGGGCGGAGGCGCCGACCTGTTCCCGGATCCTGGCAACTTCGGTTTCGATGAAATGCCCGGCGGTCCAGTCCGGCGTGCAGCCGCAGATGTCGAACAGGAAATTCGAAATGATCTCGCTGCCGCGGGTGGTGTGCGCCACCTCGGGGTGAAACTGGACCGCGTAGAGCGGCCGCTGTGCGTGCTCGAATCCTGCCACCGGAGTGTTGGGGCTCGACGCGGTGCGGATGAATCCGGGCGGCGGCTCGTCGACGTGATCGCCATGGCTCATCCAGACCGGCGTCTCCTCTCCCGGTTCGAAGCCCCGGAAGAGACGGCCCCCCTCGATCCGCACCGTCGCCCGGCCGTATTCGCGGCGATCGGCCCCGACCACCGAACCCCCCGCCATGCGCGCCATCAGCTGCATGCCGTAACACAGTCCCAGGACCGGCACGCCCACGTCGAGGATGCCGTCGGGACCCCGGGGAGCACCTTCCTCGTAGACCGAGTTGGGCCCGCCCGAGAGAATGATGCCCCGCGGATTCCATTGCCGAATCCAGTCGAGGGTGCGGTTGGGCGGGTGGATCTCGCAGTAGACGTGGGCCTCACGAACCCGCCGCGCGATGAGCTGGGTGAACTGCGAGCCGTAATCGAGAATCAGGATACCGGGATGGTGCGGCTGAGACGCCATGTCAGTCGTGATGCTCCAGGGGTTGGACCACTTCACCGGCCATCAGGTCGGCGTACGTCTCGCGGCGGCGGGCCACGCCCCAGGTCCGGCCGTCGACCAGCACCTCGGCCGGACGAGGTCGGGCGTTGTAGCGCGAACCCATGACGAAACCGTAGGCGCCCGCACCCAGGATGGCCAGCACATCGCCCGGTTCCACGTCGGGCAGCGGACGGTCGAGCGCCAGGAAGTCGCCGCTCTCGCAGATCGGCCCCACGACGTCCACCCGGCGGACGGGCCGGCCCCGGTCACGCGAGACCACGATGTCGTGGTAGGCCAGGTAATGGCTGGGCCGGACCAGGTCGCTCATTCCCGCGTCCACCACCACGAAGTCTTTTCCGCCCGCGTGCTTCCGGTAGAGCACCGTGGCGAGCAGCAGGCCCGCGCTCCCCACCAGATATCGGCCCGGCTCCACCTGCCAGTCCAGTCCCAGCGGGCCCAGCACCGGCCCCACTTCGGCCACCAACTGTCCGGGTTCCAGCGCCTGCTCGCGATGGTAACGGATGCCCAGCCCGCCCCCGAGGTCGAGCGACCTGAGGGTGGTGATGCCCGCGGTGCGGATCTGGTCCACCAGTCCGGCCAGCTTGCGGGCCGCTTCCCGGTATGGCGCCGGATCGAGCAGCTGACTGCCCAGGTGCATTGCGAGGCCGGTCAACCGAAGTTTCGGCTGGCGCGCAATGCGGAGCGCCGTTTCTACCACCTGGTCCGCCGGGATCCCGAACTTGGCGGCGGCGGTACCGGTGGCGATGAATGGATGGGTATCCACCGTTACGCTGGGATTGACCCGGATGCCAGTTCGCACCGGCTGGCTCCGGTCGGTGGCGATTGCCTCCAGCGTTCCCAGCTCCTCGAGCGACTCGACGTTGATCTGCCCGATGCCGGCCTCGCACGCATCCGCGAGTTCCTCCCGGGTCTTGCCCACGCCGCTGAAGACGATGCTGCCGGGATCGAACCCCGCGGCGAGGGCCCGGCGGAGCTCGCCGCCGGAGACGATGTCGCAGCCGGCGCCGGCCTCCTGCAGCACCCGGAGCACCGCCAGGTTGCCGTTGGCTTTCACCGAGTAGAGGATCCGGTGGGGGTATCCCGCCAGCGCCGCGTCCAGCGTCAGGTATTTCCGGCGGACAGCTTCGGCATTGTAAACGAACGACGGCGTGCCGGCGGCGCGAGCGATAGCCTCGATGGCCACGCCGCCGACCAGAAGGTTGCCGTCCGGGTCGCGGGACAGCCCGGCATCTTCGAAAAGGGCGGAACGAAAGGACGGGTCCTCGTCCGGGGACTGCCCGCCCGCCGGCCCGCCCGTCAATAGGCTCTCGCCCAGACCGCCTCCGACACGCTCGGTGCATCACACCAGAGACAGCGCTCCGGCAGGTTCGTGGAGCGGAACTCCTCGTCGGGCAGCACCCGGATCGTGGCTTTGGTCTGCTCCTTGATTTGAGCCTCGCACGCGGGGCTGCCGCAATAGCCACCGTACACGAAGCCGCCGCCGCCTTCGCCGGCCATCTTCTCCAGCAGATCCTGCCGGCTCGCCCCGCGGATGCTGTTGGCCTCACGGCGCTGGCGCGCCTTCTCGAACAGATCGCGCTGCATCTGGTCGATCTCCTGGAACATCCGCTGCGGCAGGCCGCCGGCCGGAATCGACTCCTTCTTGCCGCCGGTGCGTCGCGCCAGCATCACCGATTCGTTGGCCAGGTCGCGGGGACCCAGCTCCAGCCGGAAGGGCACCCCGCGGGTCTCCCACTCGTAATACTTGGCGCCGGGCTTGAGGCCTTCGCGCAGATCGGCCCGGGCGCGGATCCCGGCGACCCGCAGCTGATGCACCATCCGCTCGGCGGCTTCGAAGGTAGCGGCCCGTTCTTCGTCCGTCTTGTAGATCGGCACGATCACCACCTGCCACTGGGCCAGCCGGGGAGGACAGACCAGACCGGCGTCATCGCTGTGGGTCATGATGAGCCCGCCCACCAGGCGGGTGGATACGCCCCACGAGGTGCTCCACACGTAGTCCAGCCCGCCGTCGGCGGTCTGGAACGTGACGTCGAACGCCTTGGCGAAATTCTGGCCCAGGTTGTGACTGGTCCCGGCCTGCAGCGCGCGGTTGTCCTGCATCAGCGCTTCGAGCGCATAGGTCCGGAGCGCACCGGCAAACCGCTCGGTCTCGGTCTTGAGCCCGGTGAGCACCGGCATGGCCATGTGCTCTTCCATGAACCGGCGATAGGTCGCCAGAATCAGCCGGGTTTCGGTTTCAGCTTCGGCCTCGGTGGCGTGCGCGGTGTGCCCTTCCTGCCAGAGGAACTCCGTGGTGCGCAGGAAGAGACGGGTCCGGAGCTCCCACCGCACCACGTTGGCCCACTGGTTCAGCAGCACCGGCAGGTCCCGATAGCTCTGGATCCACTTGGACAGCATCGAGTAGATGATGGTCTCCGAAGTCGGCCGGACGACCAGCGGCTCCTCCAGCTCCTTGCCGCCGCCGTGGGTGACCACCGCCAGCTCGGGGGCGAACCCTTCCACGTGCTCGGCTTCCCGCGCCAGGAAGCTCTGCGGGATGAAGAGCGGGAAGTACGCGTTGACGTGGCCGGTCTCCTTGAACATGGCATCCAGGGCGCGCTGGATTTCCTCCCAGATGGCGTAGCCGTTGGGACGAATGACCATGCAGCCGCGCACGGGGCTGTAATCGGCCAGCTCCGCCCGGAGGATCAACTCGTTGTACCAGGCGCTGAAGTCCTGGGCGCGGGTGGTCAGCGCTTTGTCTGCCATGCGGCAAGCATCTCCGGCAATCGGTTCTGGGGCACGGCTTCCTGCCGTCCCGTCTCGAGTTCCTTCACTACCACCTGATCGCGGGCCCGGTCATCCGGTCCCACCACCACGGCGAACCGGGCCTGGCGCGCGGCGGCGAGCTTCAGCTGCTTGCCCAGGGCCGCCTCCGCCAGCGGGAACTCCACTCGGAGGCCGCGGTCGCGCAGCACCCGGGCCAGGCCCAGCAGATGCGGGAAATCCTCTCCCGTGACCCCGGCCAGAAAGACGTCCAGCCGCTGATCAAACGAGGGCACCAGCCGGCGCTCGCGCAGCAGCTCGGTCAGCACCACGTCGCCCATGCCGAACCCCAGCGCGGGGAGGTCCACTCCGCCTAACGCCTGCAGCAGGTTGTCGTAACGTCCCCCGCCGCAGATGGCCCGCAGGCTGTACCCGGCGTCGAAGAGCTCGAACACGGTGCCGGTGTAGTAGGCCAGGCCCCGCACGATCGTCAGGTCCAAGTCGAGCCACGCACCCAGCTCCATGCGGTCGAGGGCCTGGAAGACCTGCCGCAGCGGCTCCCCCGCGCCCGCGGCCAGGGGAAACGCGGTTTCGACGTCGGACCATTGCCGGAGCTCGCGCACGCTTTCCAGCCGCCCGACCGTCCCGGCCGACGCCCCCGCCTCCAGCAGCGCCTGGCGGGTCGCCGTGTACTCCCCCCGGCCCAGCTTGTCGAGCAGCTGAAAGGCCAGCGGCCGGAGCGGCTCCGCCAGCCCGGCCTCGCCTAACAGTACCGTCAGGAGCCGCCGGTCCGACACCCGGACCCGGACGTCGCGCTCGGTGAGCCCGAGCTCCCGCATGCAGTCGATCGCCACCGCGATGATCTCGACGTCGGCCAGCGGGCCCGCTTCCCCGATCAGGTCGCAGTTGAGCTGGAAGTGCTCCCGCAGCCGGCCCCGCTGCTGCCGCTCGTAACGGAACAGCTGGGGAATGGAGAACCAGCGGATCGGCTTCTTGAGACCGTTGGCCCGTGCCGCCACCATCCGCGCCAGCGTGGGGGTCATCTCCGGCCGGAGCGCAACGGCCCGGTCACCCTTGTCGATGAACGTGTACAGCTGCCCGACGATCTCTTCGCCGCTCTTGGAGGTATACAACTCCAGCGGCTCCAGCGGCGGGCCGTCGTATTCCTCGAAGGCATATCGGGTGGCCACACGTCGCCACGCCTCGAAAAGGTGGCGACGGAGCGCAAATTCGGCGGGGTAAAAGTCGCGAAACCCAGGCAGGGCTTGGGGTTGCATCGGGGGAATCTAACATGGGACCCAGGTTTAATCCGACGGACGGGCTCAGCGTGCCGGGTGCCGCGTACCGGGTGCCGTTCAGCGGGCCCGGTACCGAGTGCCGTTCAGGTGTGCCCGGTTCAGTGCCGCGACTGCCTGGGTGGAGGTGTGCACCGTGCACCCCGCACCCTGAACCGCACTCGGCACCCGGCACCCGGCACGCGGCACTAGAGTATCCCCACCGCCCCCATCACATCGCCCACCGTGTGAAAGCTGCCGGTCACGAGAATCGTCCCGGCCTCAGCCTGCGCCTCACGCAGGGCCTGGTGGAAATCGGGAATCAGCTGCCATCGGGCCCGCGCCGGCGGACGGTCGGGCTCGCGCAGCCAGCGCCGCAGCCATTCCAGGTCCCATCGCCGCGTGTCGGCCGAGGGCGCGATGGTGAGGATGCCGTGATCGATGGCCTGATCCAGGGTTACCAGCATTTCCGGCCACGCCTTGTCGCCCAGGATCGATACCAGCGCCACGACCGGACCCGGCGGATTCAGCTCCTTCAGCGTCCGGACCAGCGCCCGCACGCCGTCCGGGTTGTGCGCCACGTCGAAGATCCAGCGGCCCCGGCGATCCAGCCGGCCCGGGACGGTGGCCCGGGCAAAGGCGCGCTCGATCGCTGGCTCGGGAGGCTTCCACCGATCCGGCAGCGCGTGCAGCGCGGCCCGGGCCACGGCGGCGTTGCGCCGCTGGTGACTTCCGACCAGGCGCAGGGGACCCTGGTACAACTCGTCGCCCGGAACCAGCCGGAAGTCGAGCGTAGCGGCGGGATCGAGCGCCCCGATGGCCCGCTGCCCTTCCCGCCTCAGTACCTCGATCAGCGCCGGCCGGGTTTCCCCCACTACCAACGGCGCGCCCGGTTTGGCAATCCCGGCTTTCTCGGCCGCGATCTGCTCCAGCGTGTCTCCGAGATACTTCTGGTGATCCAGCTCGATCTTGGTGATGACCGACAGCACCGGGCGGACCACGTTGGTGCTGTCGAGCCGGCCCCCCAGGCCGACTTCGATGACGGCGATCTCCACCCCGCGCGCGGCAAAGTCGGCGAAGGCCAGCGCGGTTCCCACCTCGAAGAAGGTGGCGTCGATCTCCTCCGTGAGCGGCCGGAGCCGCTGAATCCACATCGCGGCCGCGCCCTCGCTGATCGGCGCCCCGTCCACCAGGTACCGCTCCCGGAACGAGACCAGGTGAGGCGAGGTGTAGAGCCCGGTGCGCCACCCGGCGGTGCGCAGGGTTTCGGCCATGAGCGTCGCCACGCTGCCCTTGCCGTTGGTGCCCCCGACGTGGATCACCGGGTAAACCCGGTCGGGACGGCCCAGCTCGTCGAGGAGACGCTCGGTGCGCTCCAGGCCGAATTTATAGTTCTGGGTTCGGGGGTAGAGGAACTGAAGCGCTTCGGTGTAGGACAGGTTCATTTCACGATTTTACGATCTGGCGATTCAGCGATTGGGTTGACCGTCAAGGGTTGGTAATCGCTAAATCGCTAAATCGCTAAATCGCTGAATCAGGCAGAGGCGACCGCCGCCGCCACGGGCTCGACCGCTTTCTGTCCCAGCATGTGGCGCAGCAACCGTGAGGTGGTATCCCGCAGAGAGGCACGGGGTACGACCAGGTCCACCTGGCCCTTCTCCAGCAGGAACTCGGCGGTCTGGAATCCTTCGGGCAGGTCCTGACCGATGGTCTGCTTGATTACCCGTTGCCCGGCAAAGCCGATCACCGCGCCGGGCTCGGCCATGATCACATCACCCTGCATGGCGAACGAGGCGGACACTCCGCCGGTGGTGGGATCCGTCAGCAGCGTGAGAAAGGGAATGGCGGCCGGCCGAAGCTGCGCGATGAACGCGGAAGTCTTGGCCATCTGCATGAGGGAGAACACGCCCTCCTGCATCCGGGCCCCACCCGAGGTGCAGACCAGCATGAGCGGCGCGCGCTTGTCGAGCGACCGCTGCGCCAGTCGGGCGATCTTCTCGCCCACCACCGAGCCCATCGAGCCGCCCATGAAGGCGCAGTTCATCACGCCGAGATTGAGCGGCAGACCATCGAGCCGGGCGTGACCGGTGTAGATCGCGTCGGACTTCCCCGCCTTGGCCTCGGACGCATCGATCCGCCCGGCGTACCCCTCGAACTGCAGCGGATCGAGCGAGCGGAGATCACCCCACAGCTCCCGCCAGCTGCCATTGTCGGTGAGCAGCTCGACGTACTCCTCGGCGCTCATCCGGAAATGGTAGCCGCACTCGCTGCAGACGTTGAGGGCCTTCTGAAACTTGGCCTTGAGATCGAGATGGCCGCACTTGGGACATTTCTCCCAGGCGTCGGGCGGAATCTCGAGCCGCTCACGCTGCGCAGGCTTGGGCTTTCGTTCTTTCTTGAACCAGGCCATGACGGGCATAAGGATAGCGTAAGTGTGGAGTCGAATCTACATCACACCCAATTTGGGGGCCGGACCCGACCCGCGCCAGATGGTGGGACGCAAGGCTATGGATACGAACAGGTTAGAGTGCCCGGTGCCGGGTTCCCCGTACCCCGTGCCGTGCCTGGTACCTGGGTCTTGGCCACCGGAGTACCCGTACCAAGTACCCGGTACCCGGTACCGAACCCGGCACCCGGCACCCAGGCACTCGGCACTTTTGTTCAGTCCTTCTCCAGGTACCCCGCTCCCCGCGACTCCCACGCCACCCGCAGCACCAGCCCGATCGCCACGCCGCAGGTCAGCAGGAACGAGCCGCCGTAGCTGAAGAACGGCAGCGGAATCCCCGTGATCGGCATCACGTTCACGGTCATGCCGATGTTCTCCCACATGTGCGTGAGCATCAGGCCGAGCACGCCGAACACCACCAGCGCGCCGAACTGGTCCGTGGCCCGGCGGGCGATCCGGAGCAACGTGAGGAAGAACAGCAGAAACAACCCCAGCGCGGCCATCACGCCGATGAATCCGAGTTCTTCACCCACCACGGGGAAGATGAAGTCGGTGTGTTGCTCCGGCAGGAAGGCGAGCCGCTTCTGCGGCCCCTGGGTGTAGCCGCTGCCGAACAGGCCGCCCGATCCGTGGGCCACCTTCGACTGGATGGCCTGGTAGGACGCGCCGCCGGGATCCACCTCGGGATCGAGGAACGCCTGGAACCGGCGCTGCTGGTAGGGCTTGAGCTTGTTCCACATGGGAAAGGCGAGCACGCCCATCACCGAGTTCACGATGTAGACCAGCAAACCCTCCGACAGATAGATCCGCCAGAAGAACAGCAGTCCGCCCAGCAGGATCATCCAGACGATCCAGAACGCGGTATTCGCGGCCAGCAGCAGGCTGATCACCGGCGAGGCCAGCAGCAGCAGCAGCGCGGGCCGCACTCCGGCCCAGAACAGCATGGCGAAGAGAATCCCCACGAACACGATGGCGCTGCCCAAGTCGGGCTGAGCCAGGACCAGCAGCGTGGGCACCGCCGCGATGGTGCAGGCCGGAATCAGCCGGCGGAGATTGTCCGGCGGTTCCCGCAGGTTGGAGAGATACTGGGCCAGGAACAGAATCGTCCCCAGCTTGGCCAGCTCGGCCGGCTGGCCCAGTCGCACCCCGCCGATCGCGATCCAGCTCTTGGTCCCTGCCGCCGACCCGGCGCCGGTGCCGATGACCAACGTGATCAGCAGGAGCAACAGCGAGAAGGCGTAAATCCCCGGCGCCAGCCATTCGATGACCCGGGGAGACACCCGGAAGGCGGCGATGGCCGCCACGATCGCGGCGCCGGCCCACACCAGCTGCCTGGTCCAGGCCCCCGCCGCGTTGGTCGGGGCATCGGTCTGCCCGGCCGAATAGAGCATGAGCAGGCCGAAGGTGGTGAGCAGGAACACCTCCAGCAGCAGCGGCCGGTCCAGTCCCTCGGACCTCATGGGCGGGGCCGGAGGGTGTCGGTGGCGGCGGAATCCGGCGGGAGCACCTCGGGCCGGGGCGCCGAGTCGGCCGGCAGCTCGATCTCGAGCGGCGCGTCGGTCCTGGTCGTGGGGCCTTCCAGGTAGCGGCGGATTACCCGGGCCACCCAGGGCGCCACCGACGAGCCGTGCAGCGCCTTCTCCATGATGGCGCCGACGATGATCTCCGGGTTGGTGGCCGGGGCAAAACCGATGAACCAGCCGTGATCGTCACCGTGCGAGTTCTGGGCGGTGCCGGTCTTTCCGGCCATGTCGAGGTCACCACCGCGCGACGCCGCCGCGGTGCCCCGCTGCACCACCATCCGCATCGCCTCGCGCAGGCCCGCCAGCTGCCGGGGAGTGAGGTCGAGCTTCTTGGGTTCGGGGTCGTGGCCCGCCACCAGACGGGGGGTGTGTCCCACGCCGTCACCGGCCAGGGCCTGGTAGAACCGCATGACGTTGATCAGCGTCTGGCTGTTCTCTCCCTGCCCGATCGAAAGATTGAGGGTGACCGCGTTGGTCCAGCCGCGCGGCCCGTACGCCTTGTTGTAGTACTCGCGGGAGGGCGGGAAGAAGGACCGCGTCTCCGCCAGGAGATCGACCCCGGTCCGCTCCCGGAACCCGAAATCCACCCCGTCCTTGAGCAGGTTGTCGAGCCCCAGCCTGAGACCGAGCTGGTAGAAGTACACGTCGCAGCTGACCGCGATGGCCTGGGTCAGGTCGAGTGAGCCGTGGCCCTCCTTCTTCCAGCACTTGAATACCCGATTGCCGAACCGGTAGCCCCCGTTGCAGGGCTGATCCATGTGGGTGGAGAAGTTCACCAGACCCCGGCGCAGCGCCATCGCAGCGGTAGCGAGCTTGAAGGGCGACGCCGGGGGATAGGCGCCCTTGATCGCGCGGTTGTACAGGGGCAGCCCGGAGCCCTCCGACGTGAGCTCGCGGTAGCGCTCGGGGGCAATGCCCCCGACGAAGTCATTGGGATCGAACGTGGGCCAGGAGTAGAGCGCCAGGATCTCACCATTCGGCCGCATGGCGACCATGGCGCCCTTGAACCGGTTGAGCGAGTCGCGCCAGAGCGAATCGATGTAGAGCTGCAGCGGCAGATCGATGGTGATCGCGAGCGGCTGGCCCCCGGCGGGCTCGATGGCCAGCGTGGAATCGCCTTCCCGCACCATGGCGCCGCGGGCGTTGACCTCCACGAACCGAACGCCCTCCCGCCCCCGCAGCACGCTGTCGTACTGGTGTTCCAGTCCCTCGCGCCCCACGATGGTTCCCAACCGGGCGCCGGGGTACCGGTCGCGCTCGAGATCTCCCTCCGACACCTCGCCCACATAGCCCACCACGTGCGCCACCGCGCCGCCGCCCGGATAGTACCGGCGCGGTTCCGTCTGGATGACCAGGCCGGGCAGCAGCTGCCGGTGCTCCTCCAGCCGGGAGATCACCTCGAAGGACTGGCTGTTGAATACCAGCGACGGCTGGTAGCGGGCGCTGCGCCAGCGCCGGACCACCTGCTCCACGGTGGAGCTGTCCAGCTCGACGATCTGGCCCAGGCGGGCCAGCACGGCCCGCAGCGAATCGGTGGACGGCGCGAGCAGCTTGACCGTGTAGCCCGGCTTGTTGTCGGCGACGATCAGGCCGTTCCGGTCCTTGATCTGCCCCCGGGGAGCGGCCAGCGGGAGGGCCCGCAGCCGGTTGGACTCGGAGCGGAGCCGGTATTCCTCGACCCGGAGTACCTGGATCCGGAAAAAGGCCACGCCGAGGATCAGAAAGGCGAGCCCCAGCACCCAGCGGAACTGGTCCGCCTGCTCCCTCGCCCGGATTTGCGTTTGGGTACTCATTCTTCCAGCCGGAAATCGACCCGGTGCCGGATGGCCAGCACCACCAGCGTCCCTGCAATGGCGGTGGTCACCGCCTGCAACAATCCCATTAAGGATACCGCCCCGAGGATCGCGCTGGCGCCGCCGCCGCTCACCAGCAGGACCAGGAAATTCCGGAGGATGGTCCCGGTGGCGAACAGCCCGGCGTTGACCAGCAGGTTATCGGCGAAAAACACCGCCCGGCCCCAGGCCGCGAGGTAGGCCACGATGGTATGGGCCATCATCCCGGCCCCGAAACGGGCCGGCGTCAGCACGTCCTCCACCAGCCCCAGGATGAACCCGGCCACCGCGGCCGTGCCGGGCCGGCTCCGGAACGCCGCAATCAGCAAGGCCAGCAGCAGAAAGTCGGGGGCCCCGCGCCCGGCATAGAGCCGGGGGCGGAGGTAGAAATGGAGCAGCACCAGGAGCCCCAACACCAGCCAGAGCGGCCAGGCACCGCGGCGGGAGTTCACGGCAGCGAGTCGGTCAGCCGGACCGGACCGCTCGCATCCGACCGGGCGGTGACCAGGAGCACGTGACTGGCGGTTCCCGGGTTAGCCAGGGGAACCAGGTGATAGATGAGCTCCCATCCCTGCTCTTCCCGCCGGACCCCCTGCACGATGCCGACCGGAATGCCCCGCGGGTACACCCCGCCCAGGCCTGACGTCATGACCCGGGTTCCCTCGGGCACCGTGTCCCGGTAGGCCACGCCGCGAAACTCGAGCGCGGTCCGGCTGGGATCCCGGCTGGCCGTCGGGGCCACGATGCCCAGCACCGAACCGTCTTCGGTGACGGCGCTCACCCGGAACTCGGGATGGGCCCAGGTGGTAGCGACGGCAGCGGTGGGACCGACCCGGGACACGACGCCGATGAGACCTTCGACCGTAATGACCGGCTGGTACACCCGGGCGCCCTGGCGCGAACCCACCGAGAGCAGGAGCGTGCGGCCGTCCACCGGCATGGTCTGGTGCAGCACCTCGGCCGCGATGTAGCCGCTGCCGTAGCGGCCCCGGATGTCGAGCAGGGCGCGCAGCCGATCGTTCTCGAACCGGAGCGCGCTCGCTTCCTGGGCCGCCATGGCGGCGGAGTCGCGCTGGGCCACGGCCGTGCGATAGCGGGCCCGGCTGGTGCGGCCTTCCTCGGCCAGTCGCTGGAGCGTGATCAGCGGCAGCAGTGCGGTTTCGCGGATGGAGACGGCCAGCCGGCCGGTCACCGGCGACGGCAGCAGGAGCGCCGCGAACGACAGACCGATGCACGCAGCGAACAGGATGGTGTCACGCCGCAGGACGGTGCGCCGACGCGCGCGGAGCATGTCAGGTCGTCAGGACGCTGCGGTACTTGTCGAATTCGTCGAGAATGCGGCCGGTACCGCGCACGACACAGGTGAGCGGGTCTTCGTCTACGTGGATCGGCAGGCCGGTTTCCTGCGCCAGCAGGACGTCGAGCCCGCGAATGAGCGCGCCACCGCCGGTCATGACGATGCCGCGGTCCACGATATCGCTCGAGAGTTCGGGCGGGGTGATTTCCAGCGCCCGCCGGACCGCATCCACCACCTGCTGGATCGGCTCCTGGACCGCCTCGCGAATCTCGGCCGAGTGCACCCGGACCGTTTTCGGGATGCCGGACACCAGGTCCCGGCCTTTCACTTCCATCTCGCGCTCTTCGCCCACCGGCCAGGCGGAACCGATCTTGATCTTGATGGCCTCCGCGGTGGGTTCTCCCACCAGGAGGTTGTAGTTCTTCCGCATGAACTGCACGATGGCCTGGTCGAGCTCGTCGCCCCCGGTCCGGATCGAGGTGTCGCAGACGATGCCGGAGAGCGCGATGACCGCGATCTCGGTGGTGCCGCCGCCGATGTCGATCACCATGTTGCCGGTGGGCGTCTCGACCGGCAGGCCCACCCCGATTGCCGCCGCCATCGGCTCGGCCACCATCAGGACTTCCTTGGCCCCGGCGGTTTCCGCCGAGTCGCGCACCGCGCGGCGCTCCACCTCGGTGATGCCCGACGGCACGCAGACGATCACCTTGGGCTTCACCCGGAAGAGGTGCTTGTCGATGATCGTCTTGAGGAAGTAGCGCAGCATCTTCTCGGTCACGTCGAAGTCGGCGATGACGCCGTCCTTGAGCGGCCGAACCGCGATGATGCCTTCGGGGGTGCGGCCCAGCATCCGTTTGGCTTCCAGGCCGATGCCCTTGATCTTCCCGGTCGAGCGTTCGATGGCCACCACCGACGGCTCGTTGAGGACGATTCCCTCGCCTTTTACATAGATGAGCGTATTTGCCGTGCCCAGATCGACCGCGATCTCGTTGGCGGGCAGGAGGCGGTCCAGGCTGAAGGGAAACTTCATTTAGTTTCTTAGGGGTAGGCTGGCGCCTAAGTTAAAATGAGGCTTGCACTTCGACAAGCCATGTTAAGCAGTCTCTCGGGTCCTCACCGAACCGGCGAGAGGCTGCAGAGCCGGTTCAGAGCAAGTCGTTTGCCAGACGCGAGACCGGAGCCAGTCTCAGGTCCCGGTACTGCCGAACCCGCCGTCCCCCCGTGGGGTCTCGGGGAGTTCCCCCACTTCGACCATCGCGGGACTCTCGACCTTCGCAATGATCAGTTGCGCAATCCGCATCCCGCGGGTGACCTCGACCGGGACCGCGCCCAGGTTCACCACCGCGATCATCAGCTCGCCCCGGTAATCACTGTCGATGGTGGCCGGCGTGTTCGGGAGCGTGAGCCCCTGGCGGAGCGCCAGGCCGGAGCGCGGCCGCACCTGCATTTCATAACCGGGCGGGATGGCAAAGGCAAAGCCGGTCCGGACCAGCCGCCGCTCCAGCGGGCCCACCATCGCGTCCTCGGCGCTGGCGATGTCATACCCGGCCGAGCCGGCGGTGGCGCGCGCCGGGAGGGGCAGCCCCTCGCCATGGGGGAGCCGCCGCACCATGATGTCGGGCAGAGCGCCAACCTCACGCCTCACACCTCACCCCTCACTGCAGTACGGCGTCGACGCTGGTGAGCGGCAGCCCGAAGGCCTCCGCCACGCCGGGGTACACCGTGCGTCCCTCGACCACGTTGAGCCCCAGCCGGAGCGCAGGGTCCTTCCGGCAGGCTTCCTTCCAGCCGTAGCGGGCCAGCTTGAGACCGTAGGGCATGGTGGCGTTGGTGAGGGCCAGGGTGGAGGTCCGCGGGACGCCGCCCGGCATGTTGGCGACCGCGTAATGGAGAATGCCGTCCACGAAATAGGTGGGGTTCTCGTGGGTGGTGGGTTTGATGGTTTCGACGCAGCCGCCCTGGTCCACCGCCACGTCCACCACCACGGCGCCCGGCTTCATCAGCTTGAGATCGTCCCGCAGAATCAGGTGGGGCGCCTTGGCGCCCGTGAGCAGGACCGCGCCGACCACGAGATCGGCCCGCGATACCGCGTCCAGGATATTGTACCGGTTGCTGTAGACCGTATCGACGTTGGTGGGCAGCACGTCGTCGAGGTAGCGCAGCCGGTCGAGCGAGATATCGAGGATGGTGACGTGGGCGCCCATGCCGGCCGCGATCTTGGCCGAGTTGATGCCGACCACGCCGCCCCCGAGGATGACCACCTCGGCCGGCGCCACCCCGGGCACCCCGCCCAGCAGCACGCCCCGGCCCCCGTGGACCTTCTCCAGGTACTTGGCGCCTTCCTGCACCGCCATGCGGCCGGCCACTTCCGACATGGGCGTGAGCAGCGGGAGCTCGCCGTTAGGCAGCTGCACCGTCTCGTAGGCCACCGCCACCGCGCCGGAATCGAGCACCGCCCGGGTCAGCTCTTCCGACGCCGCGAAATGGAAGTAGGTGTAGATCACCTGCCCCGGCCGCATCCGGGGCCATTCCGCTGCGATGGGTTCCTTCACCTTCACGATCATCTCGGCCTTGCTCCACACCTCTTCGGCCGGGGTGAGCAGCCGCGCGCCGGCCTTCTGGTACGCCTCATCGGGGAACCCGCTGCCGAGTCCGGCGCCGGCTTCGACGTAGACGGTATGACCCGCGCCTACCAGCAGCTCCACGCCCGCGGGGACCACCGCAACCCGGTTCTCGTTGGTTTTGATCTCCCTGGGGACACCGATGATCATGTTCTCCTCGAAGTCGCGATTCGTGGTTCAGGCGTCGCGGGATGACAGGCTGCGCGCGGCCGCCCGGGGCTCGTCCCGCACGATGCGGGGACCGAAGGGGCCCAGGTGCACGATGGTCTGCCGGTCGGGGTGGAAGAACTCCTCCCCGATGGCCCGGACCTCGTCCGGCGTCACGGCGTCGATCTCCGCCAGGATTTCGTCGAGCCGGCGGTAGCGGTCGCGGGCCAGCTCCACGCCGCCCAGCCGGTGCATCCGGCTCATGGGGCTCTCGAGCGACAGCATGATCTGACCCTTGAGCTGCTGCTTGGCGGAAACCAGGTCTTCGGCCGGCAGCCCTTCCCGGGCCAGCCGCCCGCACTCCCCCAGCACCAGATCGGTGGCCTGGGCGGCCGTCTCGGCCTGGGTGCCGAGGTAGACCCCGGTCACTCCCGTGGTCTGGTAGAACTGCTGGAAGGAGAACACCGCGTAGGCCAGCCCGAGCTCTTCCCGGATCTGCTGGAACAGCCGGCTGGACATGCCGCCGCCCAGGACGGTGGAGATCAGGGCGAAGCCGTAGCGGCGGGGGTCCCGGCTGGACACCGTGTCGGTGCCGATGACCAGGTGGCACTGCTGGCTGTCGCGCGGCTCCATGACCCGTTCACCCCGCGCGGCCGGCGTGGACGGCACCGGCGGCAGGGGCGGCGTCGCCTCGGAGCCCTCGAACCAGCCTTCGCGCTCCAGCACCGTCAGCAGTTGGTCGGGGGCGAGATTGCCCGCCGCGGTGATGATGCAGTTGCCGGGATAGTAGCCCGCGGCATGGGTGGCCCGCAGGTCGTCGACCGTGATCGATTGCACCGTCTCGGCCGTTCCCAGGATGGAATAGCCGTAGGGATGGGAGGGCCACAGCGCGCGGGCGTGCAGCTCGAAGACCACATCGTCGGGCGCGTCGTGCACACTGCTGATTTCTTCCAGGATGACATTGCGCTCCAGCTCCAGGTCGCTCTGGCGGAGCAGGGGCCGCCGCACCAGGTCGGTGATCACCTCGATGGCCACCGGCAGGTCGGCATCGAGCACGTGGGCCTGGAAGGCGGTGTGATCGCGGGAGGTGAACGCATCGAGCGACCCGCCCCGGCTCTCCAGCTCGAGGGCGATCTCGCGGGGCGTGCGCCGCTCGGTGCCCTTGAAGACCATGTGCTCGAGCAGGTGGGAAATGCCCATCAGGTGGGCCGGCTCGTGGACCGAGGCCGACCGGACCCACAGGCCCACCGCGGCCGAGCGCACGCCCGGCAGCGACTCCGTCAGGACCCGAAGGCCGTTAGGCGCGACGTACCGGACGAGCCGCTCGTCCAGCTGCTCGATCCGCACCCGCTCAGGCCTTGGGCAGCAGGGCCTTGCGGGAGAGCCGCATCCGGCCGCGCTCGTCTACCTCAAGCAGCTTCACCGTGACGGTATCGCCCACCTTCACCACGTCCTCGGTCTTCTCGGTCCGTCCGTGCTGCAGCTCGCTGATGTGCAGCAGGCCCTCGACGCCCGGAATGATCTCGACGAACGCGCCGAAGGGCACCACGCTCTTGACCTGTCCCTCGTAGGTCCGGCCCACTTCGGGCTCGGCCACGATGGCGGCGACCATGTCCCGGGCCTTCTGGCCCGCTTCGCCCCCCACCGCCGCGATGGTCACCAGGCCGCTGTCCTCCACCGAGATCTTGGCGCCGGTGGCGTCCTGGATCCCGCGGATGGTCTTGCCCTTGGGACCGATCACGTCGCCGATCTTCTCCGGCTTGATCTGGATGGTGATGATCCGCGGCGCGAAAGGCGAGAGGTCCTGGCGGGGACGGTTCAGCACCTTGCCCATCTCGCGCAGCACGTGGAGCCGCGCCTTGCGCGCCTTCTCCAGCGCCTGGCCCAGAATGCCCAGGTCGAGCCCGGTGATCTTGATGTCCATCTGGATGGAGGTGATCCCCTGCTCGGTCCCCGCCACCTTGAAGTCCATGTCGCCCAGGTGATCCTCGGCCCCGAGGATGTCGGTCAGGATGGCGGTCCGGGAGCCTTCCTTGACCAGGCCCATGGCGACGCCGGCGCAGGGCGCCTTCATCGGCACCCCCGCGTCCATCAGCGCCAAGGAGCCGCCACAGACGGTGGCCATGGAGGACGAGCCGTTGGACTCGAGGATTTCCGATACCACCCGCAGGGTGTAGGGGAAGCTCTCGAAGGCGGGGAGCAGCGCCTGGAGGGCCCGTTCCGCCAGCGCCCCGTGCCCGATCTCCCGGCGGCTGGTGCCGCGCATCGGCTTGACTTCCCCGGTGGAGTAGGGCGGGAAGTTGTAATGCAGCATGAACGACTTGGTGGTCTCGCCCGCGAAGTCGATGCTGTCGATCCGCTGCTCGTCATCGCTGGTGCCTAACGTCACCGCTACGAGCGCCTGGGTTTCGCCCCGGGTGAAGAGGGCCGACCCGTGGACCCGGGGCAGGAGCCCCACTTCCACGCTGATGGGCCGGACGGTATCGAGGTCGCGGCCGTCCACCCGCTCGCCCTTTTCCAGTACCTGCCGGCGCATCACCCGGTACTCGATGTCGTCCAGCTCGGCCCCGACCTCGCGCACCCGCTCCAGGTAGCTCTCGGCCAGGGCGGCGAGCGCCGCGGTCTTGACCTCGGCGATGCCGGTGGCGCGGGCATGCTTGTCGCCCGCGTTGATCGCCTGCGCCATCCGCTCCTCCGCCAGCTCGCGGACCTTCCGGATCAGCTCCTGGTCCTGGGCCGGCGGCTGGAAGCTCATCTTGCGATGGGCCGCTTCGGCCGGCAGGCGGCCGACGAACGCGATGAGGTCGCGGATGCCGTGCTGGGCCACCTTGAGCGCCTCGAGCATTTCCGGCTCGGAGATCTCCAAGGCGCCGCCCTCCACCATCACGATGGAATCGGCCGTGCCGCTCACCACCAGGTCGACGGTAGAGACCTCCAGCTGCTGGAAGGTGGGATTGAGGATCCAGTGCCCGTCCACCCGGCCCACCCGGACTCCCGCGATCGGGCCCTGCCACGGAACCGGAGACAGGTTCAGCGCCACCGAGGCCGCCACCAGGCCCAGCACGTCGGCGTCATTCTCCTGGTCGGCCGAAATGACCGTCACGAAGACCTGCACCTCGTTGCGGAAGCCGTCGGGGAACAGCGGGCGGATGGTCCGGTCGATCAGCCGGCCGGCCAGGATTTCCTTTTCCGAAGGCCGGCCCTCGCGCTTGATGAACCCGCCGGGGATCTTGCCCGCGGCGTAGGTCTTTTCCTTGTACTCGACGGTGAGGGGGAAGAACGGGAGAGCGGAGATGTTGGGGGACACCGTGACGGCCGCGAGGACCATGGTATCGCCGAACCGGATGACCGCCGAGCCGGCCGCCTGCTTGGCCATGCGTCCGGTTTCAATCGTGAGTTTCCGCCCCGCGAAATCGGTTTCGATGCGATGCACGTCAATTACCATCCTTGGACACACCAATAGCGACAAGGGGCGTCTCACTGTGCCTGGTGGGACGCCCCTGGGAGATCGACTCCGGACTAGTGCCTGAGGCCGAGATCGGCGATGAGCGAACGATAGGTCTGCAGATCCGTTCGCTTCAGGTAGGTGAGCAGGCGACGTCGCGCCCCCACCATCTTGAGCAGGCCCCGCCGTCCGTGATGATCTTTGGGATGGGTTCGGAAGTGGTCGGTGAGCGAGTTGATCCGCTCAGTCAGGAGCGCCACCTGTACCCTGGCCGAACCGGTATCGTTGTCGGCCACACGGTACTTGGTGATCACGCTCTGCTTGTCGAGACTCATCGTTGGCTACCTGCGCTCTGCGTTATCGTAATTTGTTGTAGCATGGCAATATAACGGCGGTTCGGGGATGCTACAAGCGGTTCCAAGTGCCCCGTGCCTGGTGCCCAGGGCGGTTCCGGGTGCCCGGTACTGGGTCACCCCCAGAGGTCTTGTCACACGACATCAGACGGGCACCGAACGAAGAACCCAGAACCGCACGTGGCACCCGGCACCCGGCACTCGGCACCGGGAGGTTCATCGTCATACCCCCAGTAACCGCCTGATGTCATTCGAGAACGCCAGGACGATCAGCGCCATGATCAGGAACAGCCCCACCGCCGTCAGCCGCTGGCGCAGCCGCAGCGGGAGGGGACGGCGCAGCACCGCCT
>DASTEX010000320.1:0-7408 GCA_035709185.1 Gemmatimonadales bacterium | reverse complement strand
TGGCTGCCTAACAGCGCCGAGCTGTCGGTCCGGGCCGGGACGGCGGACCGGGCGCCGTAGCGCCAGCTGATCCCGCGGGCCGCCAGCGTGCGATTGAGCGCACCCAGCCGGGCCGGGTCTTCCGGCGGCAGAACCAGCGATGGCCCCGGGCCCAGCTCGCCGATGACCATCTCGGTCCCGGGAGCCACCCGGCCGCCCTCGCGCAATACGTCGAAGGCGGCGGCGAGGTACCGGTCGGCGCTGTTCCAGCGCACCCGGGCGGGGGGCGCGACCCGCAGCATGAGCGACCAGCGGTCGTCGGCCCGCAGCTCGTCGGGCGCCAGCTCCACCGTCACCGGGACCCATCCCCGCTCCCCGACCTGAAGCGGAAGCGTCACCGGCCGCTCCGGCGCGGCCAGGGCCTGCCGGGCGCGGCGGGGCCCCACCGTCACCGAGAGCGGCACGCCGGTGGTGTCGGCGCCGGCCAGGAAGACCGTGATGGCGCCGCCGGCCGCGGTCCACGGCTGCGGTCCGGCGCTCACCGCCGCGATGCCGGCGTTAGGCGGAACCGCGGGCTCGGGGCGTACGACGGTGACGGGGCCGGCGCCCCGCGCGGGGGTCACGGCGCTCCCCTGGAGATCGCTGACCAGCATCACCTCTCCCGGCAGCTGCTCCCCGGCGAGGACGTCCCGGGCCAGGCCGAGGGTCTCGCCCAGATCCAGCCGCCGAGGCGAGGCGGTGAGGGTATCGATGATCTGCCGGAGATCGCCGGGCGGGCCCCGGCGGGGCACGCCGTCGGCGGTCACCAGCCAGAGCGCATCCGCCGGCGTCGCGCGATCGAGCACGCCCCGGGCCACCTCCCGCAACCGATCGAGCGTCGCGACTCCGCCGGCGGTGACACCGCTGCTGAGCGAGTTGTCGAGCACCAGCACCAGGGCGGTCGAGGCGTGTTGCCCGGCGGACCCGGACGGCGCCGAGGGACCGGCCGCCGCGAGCACCAGAACGACCACCAGGAGCGTCCGCGCGAGCAGCAGGAGCAGGTGCTGGAGATTGAGCCGGTGCTGATGGACCCGCGCCGTTTCCGAGAGATAGCGGACGGCGGGAAACTCGACTTCGGGCGGTTCCCGGCGGGCAAACAGGTGAAGCAGGATGGGCACCGCCGCGGCCAGCAGGGCCGGCAACACCCACGGGGCTGCAAACGAGATCATGCGACTCCGGTAGCCCGCACGAGTGCCTGTCGCAACGCCATGCCGAACGGCGTCGTGGTGGTAATCACTTCGTATTTGATCCCGTGCCGCCGGAGACCACCGCGCCAGGCCGTGATGTTGTCCTGAACGGTCCGGTCATAGACCCCGACCCAGTCCTGCGGCCGAAGCACTACCGATTGCCCGGTCTCCGGATCCCGGAAGCGGGCCTCGACCGCGCCCTCCAGATGCTGCTCCGCCGGATCCATCAGGTGCAGCACCAGCACCTGGTGGCCGCGATGGGCCAGGAAGCGGAGCGCCTTGAGCGCGAGATCCCGATCGAGCAGCAGATCGGACACGAACACGACGAGTCCCCGCCGGCGGAGTTGGGCGACGACCCGCCGCAGCGCCGGCTCGGCCGCGGTTCCCTTCCCCGCCTGGGTCCGCTGGAGCACCGCGAGCAGCTGATACCAGTGCCGGGGCCGGGCCCGGGGGGGGACCAGGCTGCGCACCACTTCATCGAAGGTGATGAGGCCGGTGGCATCCCGCTGCCGCAGCAGCACCAGCGCCAGCGCGGCGCACAGGAGGCGGGCATAAGCGAACTTGGTGAGCCGCGCCGCATCACCGCTCCAGGCCATCGACCGGCTGGCGTCCAGCACCAGCATGGCGCGGAGGTTGGTTTCCTCCTCGTACTGCTTCACGTACAGCCGGTCGGTCCGGGCCAGGAGCTTCCAGTCGACATAGCGGGGCTCGTCCCCCAGCTGATAGGCCCGATGCTCGGCGAACTCCACCGAGAATCCCCGCCGGGGCGAGCGGTGGAGCCCGGACAGAAACCCTTCCACGATCCCCTCGGTCACCACCTCCAGGCCGCCCAGGCGGGCACTTTCGGCTGGATCCAGCAGATCGAGCCGCTCACGGCCAATGGCGGGGGAGGTCTTCATGGATGGAAAATAGGTAGGCGCGAGGGAGAGTGAGCTATCTTGAAATGCAGAGTGCAGATTGCAGAGTGCAGATTGCAGAAGTGCCCCCTCCCTCCCACCCCCCCGGGGGAAACCAGGGCGGGGCTGGGTGGTACTTCTGCAGTCTGCACTCTGCACTCTGCAATCAGCATCGTCACTGGCCTCAAGTACTGGACGACAAGACCTATGCGACGGGTGATTTCCGCAGTCCTTCTGTTCCTTCCCGCGATTCTCGCGGCCCAGACCCCGGCCCAGCGCCGAGCCGCGGCCACGATCACGGAAGCCGACGTCAAATCGCGGGTTTTCATCATTGCCCACGATTCGATGGGAGGCCGGAATACCCCCAGCCCGGGGCTGGACAAGACCGCCGATTACGTGGCGTCCGAGTTCAAGCGGCTGGGTCTCAAGCCGGGGGGCGACAGCGGCACGTTCCTCCAGCGCTATCCCATCCGGCAGACCCGGATCGACACCTCGGCCTCCGAGGTCGCCATCACCACGCCCGAGGGCCGGGCCCGCCTGGGGCTCGCCCGCGACGCCGCGTTCTTCTTCGGCGCCGTCAAGTCGGGCCGCTGGCCCGTGGTGCTGGTCGGAGGACCGCTGGACAGTGCCAACCCCAACCCCGGGACCTTCCGGGGAAAGGCCGCGATCTGGTTCCCCGATTCGAAGCTGGGACTCCAGGCCATCCGCCAGTCGCTCCGGTTCCTGACCCGGGGCGGGGCCGAGGCCGTCCTGATCGCGACCGGTTCGGACAGCCTGGTCAATGCGCAGATCGCGGCGCAGGGCCGGACCCGGCAGACGGTCGGAGAGGGAACCGGGGTCACCTGGCTGCTGGCCCGCAGCTCGGTCCTGACCGGGCAGCTGCCGCAGGCGCGGGAGGCCGTGGAACAGGTTCAGAACGCCACCGGGTTCACCGCCCGGCCGCTCGACGGCTGGAATGTCACCCTGTCCCTGGAGGAGCAGGTCCTCCAGGAGGTCAAGGTGCCCAATACGGTGGGCGTCCTGGAAGGAACGGATCCGCAGCTCAAGAACGAGTACATCGTGTTCTCGGCCCACATGGATCACGTGGGCATCGGACGGCCGCCCCAGAATCAGCCGGCCGACGCCCCGGTGGATACCATCTTCAATGGCGCCGATGACGATGCCTCGGGCACCGTCGGGATCATCGAGCTGGCCGAGGCGTTTGCCCAGCCGGGGGCCCGCCCGAAGCGCTCGCTCATCTTTCTGACGGTCTCGGGCGAAGAACACGGCCTCTGGGGCAGCGAGTGGTTCGCCAAGTATCCTCCGGTCCCGATCGACCGGATCGTGGCGAACCTGAACGCCGACATGATCGGCCGGAACTGGAAGGACACCATCGTCGTGATCGGCAAGGAGCACTCCGACCTGGGGCAGACCCTGGCCCGGGTCAATCAGGCGCATCCCGAGCTCAACATGACCGCGATCGACGACCTCTGGCCGGAGCAGAGTTTCTACACCCGCTCGGACCATTTCAACTTCGCGCGACGGGGCGTGCCGGTGCTGTTCTTCTTCAACGGCACCCATGCCGACTACCACCGCCCCTCGGACGAGCCCGAGAAGATCGACGCGGAGAAGGAAGCCCGGATCGTACAGCTCATGTTCTGGCTGGCCACGGAGATCGGCAACGCGCCGGAACGTCCCCGGTGGGACCCGGCCAGCTACACCAGGTATGTGACCCAGCCCTGACCCACAGCGAGGGCAGATTGCAGAGTGCAGAGTGCAGATTGTAGAAGTGCCCCGCCACCCCACCGCAGAGCGGAATACCGGGGAGGCGGTGGGGCACTTCCCCAATCTGCCCGCTGCAATCTGCACTCTGCATTCGTTCAGAGGATACCATGGCCGAGAAGGGAATCGCGGATTTCCAGGAATACCGGGCCCGGATGAACGACCTGATTCTGGGCAAGGGGAACCTGACGATCAACCGGTTCTTCGCGTTGGACAGCCGGGCCTACGAACCCGGCGCGTTAGGCACGAAAACCAAGGAGCTCCTGGGACTGGTGGCGTCGCTGGTCCTGCGCTGCGATGACTGTGTGACCTACCACGTCGTCCGGTGCGCCGACGAGGGCGTGACCGACGATGAATTCCTGGAGGCCTTCTCGGTGGGACTGGTGGTGGGCGGGAGCATCGTGATTCCCCACCTGCGCCGCGCGATGTCGCGGCTGGAGGAGCTGCGGGACCGGGAAGAGACCTGACTCCTAGACCCCTTCCTCGCACACCGCCGGCTCCCGCTGCTGCCAGTGCGCCAGCACGTTTACCAGCACGCTGCCGATGATGAAGGCCGCGCCCAGCAACTGCATCTTCGAGGGCCGCTCGCCCAGCAGGATGGCTGCCGCCGACAGGGCAAAGAGCGGCACGCTCACGCCGAACAGCGCGGTGCGGTTGGCGCCGATCCGGCTCACACTCCGGTTCCAGATCACGTAGGCCACCACGATTGACAACAGCGCCGAATAGAGCAGCGCGGTCCAGGTGACCGCGCCGATCGTGCTCCAGTCCTGGTGCCGGAGGTCGGACAGGCCCGCCAGCACCAGGACGGGCGTGCCGCCGATGGTGGTGATGGTCGCCACCTGGAGCGGTGAGACCGCAGCGCCGACCCGTCTGACGCCGTGGGTGAACGCGGCCCAGCAGCACACGGCCGCCAGCGTCAACAGATCGCCCGTGATGGTGGCCGGGGAGAAGGCGATCCCGTCCCCCCGACCCAGTACTACCAGTACCACACCGGTCGTGCCGAGGGCGATCGCGACCAGGACCGGCCGGGTGATCCGCTCGGTCCCGATCGCCGCGCCCAGCACCGCGGTGACCAGCGGGGTGCTGGCGATGAGCAACGAGCTGTTCCCGGCCGTGGTGCGCGCCAGGCCGTTGATGAAGCCCAGCTGATACAGGCTGTTTCCGATCACCCCGAGCCCGGCCAGCAGCCACCAGGTCCGGGCCGGGACCGGCGATCTCGGTTCGAGCCACCGGGCCACCACGGACAGGACGGCGCTCGCGATCAGGAAGCGGAGGGCCGTGAGCCCGAGCGGCGGCAGGCTCCGCAGGGCGAACTTCATGGCGCTGAAGTTGAGGCCCCAGATGGCGCACACTAATAGCATCCCCGCTCCCGGGAGGCGGCCGGGCGGGCTGGCGGGCTGGCGGGCTGGCGACACGCGATCATTTTAGCAGCAAGCTACGTCTCGCGACCACCGCCCGGCCGTCCGCCTGCCCGCCTATATTCTGGAATGCAGTCGCGCATCCGCAACTTCTGTATTGTCGCCCATATCGACCACGGGAAATCCACCCTGGCGGACCGCCTGATCGAGGCGACCGGCACCCTGGACAAGCGCCAGATGCGGGAGCAGGTCCTCGACACCATGGACCTGGAGCGGGAACGGGGTATCACCATCAAGCTCAATGCCGTCCGCATGACGTATCAGGCCCGGGACGGCAAGAGCTACGAGCTCACCCTGATCGACACGCCGGGACACGTGGACTTCACCTACGAGGTGAGCCGGTCGCTCCAGGCGTGCGAAGGCGCCATCCTGGTGGTGGATGCCTCACAGGGCGTGCAGGCCCAGACCCTCTCCAACCTGTTCCTGGCGATGGACGCCGGCCTCGAGATCATCCCGGTGCTCAACAAGATCGATCTCCCCGGCGCCGAACCCGAGCGGCGGGCCCAGGAGATCATGGACCTGATCGGCGCCAAACGAGAGGAGATCCTGGCGGTTTCGGCCAAGGAAGGAACCGGCGTGCCGGAACTGCTGGAAAGGATCGTGCAGCGGATTCCGCCCCCCGCCGGCAAGCCTGAGGGGCCTCTGCGGGCGCTGATCTTCGACTCCTATTATGACCGCTATCGCGGCGCCATCCCCAGCGTCCGGGTCATTGACGGGCGGATCCGGAAGGGCATGCAGATCGCGTTCGGCTCCCACCGGGAAGACGTGTTCGAGGTGGACGAGGTCGGCTTTCTCCAACTGGGGCAGCACCCCGCTCCGGTCCTCGAAGCCGGCGAGGTGGGGTACGTCGTGGCGAGTCTCCGGAACGTGCGCGACTGCCGGGTGGGCGACACGGTACTCGACGCGGACCACCCGGCGGCAGAGCTGCTGCCCGGCTATCGCGATATCCGTTCGATGGTGTTCGCCGGCCTCTATCCCACCAACTCCGAGCAGTACGAGTCGCTCCGCGACGCGCTCGAGAAGCTGGTGCTCAACGACGCTTCGCTGCATTACGAGCCGGAGACATCCACCGCCCTCGGCTTCGGCTTCCGCTGCGGCTTTCTCGGCCTGCTCCACATGGAAATCGTGGGAGAACGGCTGGAGCGCGAATTCGACCTCGACCTGATCACTACCGTCCCCACCGTCGAGTATCACGTCTACCTGACCAGCGGTGAGATGATGGTGGTGGAGAACCCCAGCCATCTCCCCGAGCCCGGCCGGATCGACCGGATCGAAGAGCCCTACGTCAAGGCGCGCATCATGGCGCCGGCCGATTACATCGGGGGCATCATGACCCTGGGGCAGGAGCGGCGCGGCGTCTTCGGGGGGATGCACTACATCGACACCAGCCGGGTGGAATTTCATTTCGACCTGCCGCTGGGCGAAATCCTGCTCGACTTCTACGACAAGCTCAAGTCGCTCTCCCGCGGCTACGCCTCGCTCGATTACGAGATGGCCGGCTATCGCGCATCCGACCTGGTGAAGCTCGACATGCTGATCAACGGCGAGGCGATCGACGCCTTCAGCGTGATCATCCACCGCGACAAGGCCTACGACTGGGGCCGCAAGGTGGCGGAGAAGCTCAAGGAGCTGATCCCCCGCCAGCTGTTCCAGGTGATCATCCAGGCCGCCATCGGCAGCAAGATCATCGCCCGCGAAACCGTGTCGGCTCTCCGCAAGGACGTGCTCGCCAAGTGCTACGGCGGCGACGTCACCCGCAAGCGCAAGCTGCTGGAGAAGCAGAAGGAGGGCAAGAAACGGATGAAGCAGGTGGGGACGGTGGAGATACCGCAGGAGGCGTTCCTGGCCGTGCTGCAGGTCGAATAACATTTAGCGATTTAGCGATTTAGCGATTACGCCGCCGCTTCAGGCAATCATGAATCGCTGAATCGTCAAATCGTCAAATCACTCAATGGCCATGGGATCATGCCTACGCTCGTGATCCAGACCGCTTTCCTGGGCGATGTCGTTCTCACTACGCCCCTGCTCACCCGCCTGGCCCAGCGGCATGGTCCGCTCGACGTGCTGGTGACACCGGCGGCGGCACCCCTGCTGGAGGGACACCCGGCGGTGGGCGCCGTGCTCCCCT
>DASTEX010000319.1:0-4112 GCA_035709185.1 Gemmatimonadales bacterium | reverse complement strand
ATAGCCCGCGCACGCGGGCGAGATCCCGAGCCCCGACTCGGCGCCTGCCATCAGCGCCGGGACGGTTGCCAGGGACGAGCGGGTCGCGACGGCGGTGAGCTGGGCCGGCCAGACTGCCTTCGCGAATCGCCCGAGCGGCGCCCGGCCGAGTAGAGTGGCGATGGGATACAGCGCCATCGTCGCCACCAGCAGCATCACGCACAGCAGCACCGTGAACGCCAGCAGTGCGCCGCCGACCCGGATTCCCGATCGCGCTCCCGAGACGAGGCCCAGGGCGAACAGCACCACCGGGGTCACCAGCAGCAGCCATTCCACCAGCAGGAAGGTGACGTCACCCACCGCCCGGAAGCCGCGCTCCAGCGTCTCCCGGAGCGGCGGGGCCAGGCGCCGGGCCGCCAGCGCAAAGGCGACGGTGAAGATCATGACCGCCAGGATGTTCCCCGCGGCCATCGCGGCAAAGATGTTAGGCGGAATGAGCTGGTCGACCCATTCGCCGCCTGAGGCTCCCGGTGCCCCCTGAGCCGGGGCCGCGGTCACCGGGTCGAGCCTTATCCCGGCCAGGAGCGGGAGCTGCATCAGCCAGCCGGTGCCCGCGAAGCTCAGGATGAAGACCGCCACCAGGAGTCCCAGGAACACCAGCGGCGCCAGGAGCCCCAGCCGGCCCAGCTCGGCCGGAGGAATCCGGGCCACCGCGATGGCAAGGAAGAGATGGGACGCGATCAGCGGGAGAACCAGCAGCCGGAACGCATTGGTCCAGGCCCGGATCAGTCCATCGGCAGCGAGCAGCCACGGGTGATCCGGCGTCGGTCCCCGCAGGAACAGCACGCCGATTCCGATGCCGGCCCCCAGGGCAGCCAGCGCGTACAGGGTGAGACGTCCGAGGCTCCGGGCCGGCCGGCCCGGAGTACCGGCGGTGGAACTGGGCGGGACCATGGCCATGAGTCACCGTGATAATCGTGGCGGCCGGCCGATTTGGCCAGCGGCGCGCCGGCAATTTCTGGTATTTTGGATCAGTACGCGAGAGGAGGCTGATGCCGAGTCAAACCGAGAAGGCCGGACGATTCCGGAAGCTGCATGACGGTCCCGGTGCATTCGTCATTCCCAATCCGTGGGACGCGGGGACCGCCCGGATCCTGGAGCAGCTGGGCTTCGAAGCATTGACCACGACCAGCGCGGGGTTCGCGTTCACCCTGGGGCGGAGGGACGGCCGAGTCACCCGCGACGAGGCCCTGGCGAACGCCCGGGCCATCGTGGAGGCGACCAGCCTGCCGGTGGCGGCGGACCTGGAGAACGGGTACGGCGCCGCGCCGGAGTTAGCGGCCGAAACCATCCGGCAGGCGGGCGGCGTGGGCCTGGTGGGCGGGTCGATCGAGGACTCGAGCGGTGATCCCGATCGGCCGATCTACGATTTCCCGCATGCAGTCGAACGCATAACGGCGGCGGTGGAGGCCGCCCGCGCGCTTCCCTTCCCCTTCATGCTGGTGGCGCGGGCCGAGAACTTTCTGCACCGGCGCCCCGACCTGGACGACACCATTCGCCGGCTGCAGGCGTTCGAAGCCGCCGGGGCGGATGTGTTGTTCGCTCCCGGGCTCACCCGGGCGGACGACATCCGGCGGGTGTGTGCCGCTGTCGGCAAGCCGGTCAACGTGATCATGGGCCTCCAGGGCGCCGTCTTCTCCGTTCCCGAGCTTGCCGACATGGGCGTCCGCCGGATCAGCGTGGGATCAGCCCTGACCCGCGCCGCACTGGGTGCCTTCGTTCGCGCGGCGCGGGAGATCCGGGAGCGGGGCACCTTCACCTTTGCGGCGGACGCCATCCCCTTCGCTCAGGTGAGCGAATTCATGTCCCCCAGCTCCGAACCGTGACCGCTAGAGGACCTTGCGGCCCTGGATGATCCGGACCAGTACCACGATGACGGCCACTACCAGCAGGATGTGAATCAGCCCGCCCATGGTGTAGGAGCTGACCATCCCCACCAGCCACAGAACCACCAGAATCGCAACCAGAGTCCACAGCATGTTTTCCTCCTGATTCAGGTAAGCACAACCCCCATCAGCCATTGACGCGAGTCAGAGAGACGCGGTGCTCGCTCTTCAGAGCAGTCCCCAGACCGGCGGGAAGGTCATTACGATCGCCAGGCCCACCAGCACCAGGGTCCCGGTCAGCACCCGGGAAACCGGGAACTCGCGGCCCCGCCACCGGGAGTGGAGAGTGGCCCACGCCACCAGCCACGCCACCACGGCCAGCGTCGACCGCCCTGAAAGACCGCCCACCGGTCCGTAGAGCGATGGCGCCGCGAAGACTTCCGCCTCATTCAGGATCACCAGCAGACCCATGGCGAACCCGCCCAGCCCCGCCGCCAGGACGGCGGCCAGTGCCGCGCCGTTCGGCAGCACCGCCTGCCCTGCCGATCCCGTATCGCTGTGCATTGGTTCCCTCCCGGCGCCTACCAGACGGGCGCCACTTTGTTGACGAACACACCCAGCAGGGCGACCGAGGCGACGAGCACCAGGGCGATCGTCAGGAGCGTTCCGGTGACGTGCCGCAACCCCGGGTCAGCCAGCACGGTGGCGCGATGACGCCGGGTCAGGAACGCGGCAGCCGTGGCGATCATGGCGGCGATCCAGGGCACGTGCTCCTTGATCTCCATCGCGAAGGCATGGAGCCAGCGCGTGTCCGGGTTCGACAGCAGGAGCGCGCGAGGGTACTCGGCCAGCGCAGTGGTCCCCTCTGGCGGGGTGGCGCGATACATCGGAAAGACGACGTAGGTGCCGCCGATGACCGACAGCCAGAGCAGGACGGCGATGGCGACGGTGAGCGCCGCGAAGCCGTTGGATTGCCGCGCCGGGATGGCGGCGGCATTCGGGGCGGACAGCAGGCGCAGCGAGAGCAGCGCCGTGACGAGGAGCATCATCGCCCCGCCACTCAGCACCAGGCCGTGGAGCATGGTCCAGAGACTGCGGTCCGAGAAGAGCATTGGTGCCTCCCTGGCGTGACACCAATCTTGCACTCGGAACTGAAGTCCTGCCACCCGGGGCGCCTCGAAGCTCCGGAACTATATATTCCGCCGAACCAGACCGCTTCCCGATATCCTCGAGACGTTGATGAAGAGCGCCCGGCGGTTGATCATCCTGCTGCTGCTCAACCCGGCTCTGCTGCCGGTCGGGAATGCGCTGGCCGCGCAGTCTGCTGGAGCGGGAGCGGCTCCGCTGCGCTGGTACAAGGGCAACACCCACACCCATACCCTCAACAGCGACGGGGACTCCACCCCCGATGACGTGGTGAAGTGGTACCGGGAGCACGGCTACCAGTTCCTGGTCCTGACCGACCACAACTATCTCACCAGCGTCGACGGGCTGAACGC
The DNA here is from genome assembly GCA_035709185.1 of Gemmatimonadales bacterium. Lineage (GTDB taxonomy): Bacteria > Gemmatimonadota > Gemmatimonadetes > Gemmatimonadales > GWC2-71-9 > SZUA-320. Next base: position 748 of record DASTEX010000319.1, on the reverse strand, counting down.
GCTCCACGGCGCCGACGGGAAGTTCCTCGTCATCCGGGGGGAAGAGGTGAGCGACCGCTTCGGGGACAAGCCGATCCACATCAACGGGCTCGACCTGACCCGGGTGGTCGAGCCGCAGGGCGGCAACAGCGTAGTCGAAACCATCCAGCGGAACGTGGATGCGATCCGCGCGGCCCAGGGCGTCCCCCACATCAACCACCCCAATTTCCGCTGGGCCATCACCGCGGACGAGCTCCGCCAGGTTCGCAGCAACAAGCTGTTCGAGATCTTCAATGGCCACCCCATGGTCAACAACCAGGGCGGGGGCGGGATCCCGGGACTGGAAGAGGCCTGGGACGCCATTCTCTCCTCCGGGGTGGTGCTCTACGGCATCGCGGTGGACGATGCCCATTACTTCAAGCAGCCGTGGGATCCAGAGGCGCCGAAACCGGGCCAGGGATGGGTGGTGGTGCGGGCGCCGCAGCTCACGCCCTCGGCCATTCTCGAGGCCATGGAGCGGGGAGAATTCTACGCCTCGACCGGGGTGGAGCTGAGCGACTACCAGGTGAGTGACACCACCATCTCGGTTTCCATCAGGGAGGACGGCTGGAGCAAGCACCGGGTCCAGTTCATCGGCCGGGGCGGGCGAATTCTGAGCGAAGTGATCACCAACCCGGCGGTCTACCGCCGGCGCGGCAACGAGGGATATGTTCGCGCCCGCGTGCTCGACTCCAACGGCAGGCTGGCGTGGACCCAGCCGGTGAGACAG
>DASTEX010000318.1:0-3931 GCA_035709185.1 Gemmatimonadales bacterium | reverse complement strand
GGCGGCCCAGGTGCCCGACGAACTTCAGCAACGGGCGAACCAGGCCTTTGCCGGCCAGCAATGGGCCCGGGCGGCGGATGCGTATGGCGCCATCGTGGCCCGCACGCCCGATGCACCGGTCCCGCATTTCCGGCTGGGCATTGCGTTGATCAACCTGAAGCGTCACGAGGAGGCCCGGGGTTATCTCGAGACGGCCGAGCGGTTAGGCATGGCCCCGGCGCAGGTTGCGCTGCGGCTGGCGCAGGTGGAAGCAGCGGCCGGCCGCAAGGACGCGGCCTTTGCCCAGCTCAAACGCGCCACCGACGGCGGCTTGAGCTTCACCCCGGTTCCCCCCGACCAGGATCCTGACCTGGCGCAGCTCAAAGGGGATGACCGCTGGAAGGAATTTCTCACGGCGATCGATCGGAACACCCGGCCCTGTCTGCACAATCCGAAATACTCCGAGTTCGACTTCTGGCTGGGGGACTGGGAAGTCCGGCCGCGGGGAGCCCCGAACGCTCCAGCGTCCCGGAACCTCATCACCAAGGTCCACGATGGCTGCGTGGTGCTGGAGAGCTACAGCACGCCCCTCGGATTCACCGGGCAGAGCTTCAACATCTTCGACCGGACCCGGAACCAGTGGAACCAGACCTGGGTCGATCGATCGGGCGGGCTGCACGTGTACTGGGGCGAGGCCCGCGACGGCAACATGTACTACGAGGGGGATACGCCCGACGGGCAGTCGCCGGGAAAACGGGTCCGCACCCGGCTGACGTTCTTCCGGATCGCGGCGGACACCGTGCGGCAGTTTTCGGAATCGTCGAGAGACGATGGGAAGACCTGGACGGTCAACTACGACCTGCTGTACACTCGGGCTCCTTGATCAATCTGGCGATCTGGCGATCTGGTGATTGCCTCCCGCCGGGATCTCGGCGTGGCGTAATCACCCGATCGCTGGATCACCCGATGATTCAGGCGAAGATCCCAACCTGCCCTCCCGTGTGCCAGAAGAGCACCGTCTGGTCCTCGGTGAATCTTCCTTCCCTGACCCAGGCGATGAGCGCGCCGAGCGCCTTGGCGGTGTAGGTGTGGTCCACGAAAATGGCGTCGTTCTGGGCCGCCAGCTGCTGGGCCTCGCGGGACCGCAGGGTCGGCACGCCGTAGCCTTCGCCCACCTGGGTGTCGTCCACCTGGATTCGCGCCTTCTGGAGGGATGTCCCCTTCAGCTGAAGCAGTGATTCCATGCCGGTCAGGGTCGAACGCACCGCCGCGGCCACCTGGTCGGCCGGGTCATCCGCGCTGACCCCAATGATCTCGACCTTGAGGTCATGCAGCGCTGCGCCCGCCAGCAGTCCCGCCTGGGTGCCGCCGGAGGAGCAGGCGTGCACGATGACGTCGGGCCGCACGCCCTGCGCGAGCAGCTCACCCAGCGCGTCGACGTAGCCCAGCGCGCCCAGCGGGGTGGAGGCTCCCAGCGGCACGACGTAGGGCTTCCTTCCCTCCGACCTGAGCCGCTCGGCCGCGGCGGTCATCGCGGGAGCCCGGTCTTCCCGCCCGGCCACGTACTGGATGTCCGCCCCCATCAGAGCATCGAGCAGCGCGTTGCCGCTCGGTGCCGCCTGGGGCGTTCCGTTGGCGATCAGCACGGGCCGCAATCCATGCTTCACCGCCGCGGCAGTGGTGGCGCGCGCGTGATTCGACTGGACCCCGCCGCAGGTGATGATGGTATCGGCGCCCTGCGCCAGGGCCTCGCCGATGACCCAGGAGAGCTTCCGGACCTTGTTGCCGCCGAAGCCGAACGAAATGGCGTCGTCTCGTTTGACGAGGAGGGTGGGGCCGCCGCCGATGGCCGATCGAAGGCGGTCGAGGCGCTCCACCGGGGTGGGATAGTGGCCCAGGCTCACGCGGGGGAGCGACGAGAGGAGGCTCAGATTGTTTACCATTGACGATTGACGATTGACAATTGCTGCGTCGAGCTTCGCGGAAGCGCTGGTCACCGCGAGCGGTAATTGTCAATTGTCAACCGTCAATCGTCAATGATCATGCGATATCTCGCTGTCGCCGCAATCCTGCTCTCCTGTCCGCCTGGCCTGCCCGCCCAGGCCCAGTGGTTGGATTCCGCCCGCACCCGGCTGGCGCAGCTCGACGGCGAGATCCGGGTGGAGGGGCTCGACAGCGCGGTCGAGGTCCGCCGGGACCGCTGGGGCGTTCCCCACATCTACGCGAAGACGGTGCGGGATCTGTTCTTCGCCCAGGGATTCGTCGCGGCCCAGGACCGGCTGTGGCAGATCGACATGTGGCGCCGGATTGGGGAAGGCCGGGTATCCGAGGTGCTGGGTCCCGATTACGTCGCGCGCGACCGCTTCGCCCGCTTGCTCAAGTACCGGGGCGACATGGAAGCGGAGTGGGCCAGTTATGCGCCCGACACACGGCTGATCGTGACTTCGTTCGTGGCGGGGCTCAACGCCTGGGTGCGCCTGGTGCGCGAGCGACCGCCGGTCGAATACAGCCTGCTGGGATTTCTTCCCGAGCCCTTTGCCGACGACGTGCCGCTGCAGCGCCTGGCGGCGCTCTCCATGACCGGTAACGCCACCACCGAGCTCGAGCGGGCGCTGCTGGTGCAGGTGCTGGGAAAGCAACGCGCCGAGGAGCTCTTTCCGCTCGAACCGGAGAAGCCGCTCGACCCTCCTCCCGGGCTCGATCTCACCGGGATTGCACCGTCGGTTCTGCGGATCGTGTACGAGGCCTATCGCAACCTGAACTATTCGCGGCTGGATGGTTCCAACAACTGGGTGGTGAGCGGCGCCCTGACGGCCACCGGCAAGCCGCTGTTAGCGAATGATCCCCACCGATCGATCACCAACCCATCGCTCCGCTATCTCACCCACCTGGTGGGCCCCGGCTGGAACGTGATCGGCGCGGGCGAGCCCGCGCTGCCGGGAGTGGCAGGGGGACACAACGAGCGGATCGGCTTCGGCTTCACCATCGTCGGGATGGATCAGCAGGACGTGTACCTCGAGCAGCTGGGGCGGTGCCCCCACGCATCGCCCCGCCGCTGCTATCTCACCCAGTCGGGATGGCGTCCGGTCACGACCCTGGTGGACACGATTCCGGTGAAGGGCCAGGCGGCTCGGATCGTGGAGCTGGAATTCACCGAGCACGGGCCGATCGTAGCGGAGGATTCGAGCGGGCGCGGCTTCGTGATCAAGTTCGTCGGCGCCGAGCCGGGAACGGCCGGGTATCTGGCGCAGATCTCGATCAACCGGGCCACCGACTGGGAGTCGTTCAAGGCCGCGGCCGCGCGGTGGAAGCTGCCGACCGAGAACCTGATCTACGCCGACGTGGACGGGAACATCGGCTGGATCGCGGCCGGGCTCATGCCGGTCCGGTCGTGGACCGGGATGCTGCCGGTGCCGGGCGACGGAAGGTTCGAGTGGCGGGGATTCCTGCCGTTCGAGGAGCTGCCGATCTCGTTCAATCCGCCGTCGGGGATCATCGCCACCGCCAACCACAACATCCTGCCGCCGGATTACACCAGACCGCTGAGTTACGAGTGGGCCGAGCCCTCGCGGTTCAAGCGGATCATGGAAGTGCTGCAATCTCGCAAGGGATGGACCCGGCAGGATTTCGAGAAGCTGCAGCACGACGAGCTGTCGCTCCCGGCGCGTGAGCTGGTTCCGCTGCTGCTGGCCGCGGGTGAGCGCACCGGGGCCCGCGGTCCCGGGTGGGATCACATGAAGCGCTGGGATTTCCTGATGCGGAAGGATGGGGTGGCTCCGCTGCTCTTCGCGGCGTTCGTGGACTCGCTCTCGTCCCGGAGCTTTGCGGCGGCGGTGGGCCCCCACGCCGCCGCGCTGCGCCAGGCCGGGGTGGGCGGCCTGGATCTGCCGGTGATGATGCGTTTGGTTAAGGAACCGGGACGCGATTCCCTGCTGGTCGGCGCCTTCGAGGC
>DASTEX010000317.1:0-3345 GCA_035709185.1 Gemmatimonadales bacterium | reverse complement strand
GGCAGACCCACTATCTGAACCTGGTCTACACCCCGGAGAAGGAGATGAGCGCCATCATCGCCGCCGAGGCCATTCGCCGGCTTCCCCGGATGAAGGACTATGGACCGTACCCGGAGAACACCCGGTTCGGCGACTTCCGGGTTGTACCGGAGGAGAACCGGGCGGAGCTGGTGGCGTCCGATGCGTTTCTCTACGCGAGTACCACGACGTCGGCACCACCCGACCCGACCGCCGTGCGGCGGATCGCAGGCTACGGGTCGTCCCCCACGGTTTCCTATGAGGGAGCCGGGATCTATTTCCTCGACCAGATCAACCGCGGGGTCTGGCGGCTGGAAGTCTACCCGGATGCCGTGCCGGTACGCGATCCGTTCGAACCGCCTAACGCCGGCAAGGTGGTCACCCGCGCCATCAGCCGGGAATGGCCCATGACCGTTTCGCTGCCGGACCTGGGCCCGATCTTCACCGTGCAGCCGGTACCGGCGGGAGGCCGCGCGGCCACAGCCAGCGGCGGGCGCTTCCAGGTTCGGCCGGGAGTCTACCTACTCAGTGCCTCCGGTCCGGTGGACCTGGCCGCCATGCCGGCGATGATCGGGGGAATCCGGTTCAACGAATTCCATCCTCCGCCGGCCGAAACGATGGCCCTGGTGGTGCAGCCGCTCTCCCCGCCGGAACTGCTGGCGGGTCGCGATGCCGAAGTGCGGGTCAGGATCGTTGACACCGCGGCGCCCGACTCGGCCACGCTCTTCCTCCGCCGCCGCGCCGCCGACTGGTATCGGCCCTACCGGCTCCGGCCGGTGGGCGCCTACGAGTACGCGGCCACGATTCCCGGCTCGGCGTTGCGCGAAGGCCCGGCCGAATTCGTGGTGACGGTCTTCCGGCGCGGTGAAGCCATGACCTTCCCGGAGAAACTGAGCGAGCTGCCCTGGAGCTGGGACTACTATGGACGAGCGTCATGGAAGGTGGATGTCGTCGATTCGGGAACCCCGCTGGTGCTGTTTGACCCTGAACGCGACGCGGCCCGGCTGGCGTTTACCCGCATCGGCGATGCCGGCCGCCGGGGGCTCTTCGGCCTGGTTCACTCGGAACAGAGTGGTCGGCCGGTCTTCCGGTTCCCGCTGCCGGTGGACAGCAGCGGATGGAGCCCGGACGATTACACCGCGTCGCTGGTGATCCGGAGCCGGATTCGGGCCCGACAGGAAACCATTGCAGAGGCCGCGTGGCTCCGACTCCAGCTGCGCGGTCTCGGCGCCAGGCAGATCCTGCACGTCGCGCTCATGGAGGACGACGGGACCAGCTGGAACGCTGCGCTGCCGGTGGACAGCTCCTGGACCGAGGCCGTGCTGCCGCTCGGCGGGTTCACGATCGGTCGGGGCGTGCTGCTGCCCCAGGGATTCCCGGGGCAATGGAATTACTGGGTGGGGCCGGCTGCCGGACGAGGGGGAGCGGGTGACCGGATCAGACCGGAGCGGCTGGAGCGACTCCAGCTTTCACTCAGGCCCGAACCGGATCTGCCCGTCATTCGCGACGGTTACGGGGTCGTGGTGGAGTCGGTTACGCTGGTCAGAAGCCCTTGAACCCGGCCGATACCGGGATCACATCGTAGGTCAGGAAGAACGGGCCGTAGGCGATCAGGATCAGCACGATCGCGGCTACGAACCACAGCCCCAGCCGGTCGAGTGAACGCTCCCATCCCGTGGTGGAGGGCGCCGTCAGGGTCTCGGATACCGGAACGTCTTTCGGCTGTTCCCCCCGCCGGCCCATCAGAACGGTCAGTCCCACCGTCAGGAAGAAGAGCATCACGCCGGTGAACATCAGGGTGCCCCCGATGCCGGTGAGCATGCCGCCGAGGTCCCACGCGGGGTTGTCGTAGGTGGCCTGGGCCCGGAAGATCCGGCGCGGCATGCCTTCCAGTCCAGCCGAAATCATGCCGCGGGCAAAGATCAGCACCCCGATGGCATAGAACCAGGTCGAGGCCAGACCGAGCTTCCGGCTGTAGAGCGCCCGTCCCGTCAGATACGGAATGAGCCAGTACGCCACGCCCATCAGCGTGAGCGCCACAGCGGTGCCCACGGTCATGTGGAAGTGACCGGGTACCCAGGTGGTGTTATGGATCACCTGGTTCATGGTGTAGCTCGCGTTCACCAGTCCGGTGGCGCCCCCGAGGATGAACACCAGCATCGCCAGGAGCTGGGCCGTGACCGAGGGGTCGCCCCACGGTAGCCGCCTGATCCATCCGAGCAGACCCTTGCCGCCCGCGCGCCGCCCGCCGATCTCCAGCGACGCCATGACACTGAACGCCGTGATCAGGCTGGGGAAGAAGACGCCGAAGGTCAGCACGGCGTGGATCCCCTTCATGGTGGTCGAGATGCCGGGATCGGTGTACTGATGGTGGAACCCGGTGGGAATCGAGAGCAGCAGGAACAGGATGAACGTGACCCGGGCGTACGAGTCGCTGATCAGCACCCCGCCGACCTGGCGGGGAATCAGGGCGTACCAGGACACGTAGGCCGGCAGCAGCCAGGCGTACACGATCGCATGGCCGGTGAACCAGAACAGGGTCCGGGTGAGCAAGGGATCGATCTTGGCCGTCAGGCCCATCGACCAGGGCGACAGGAAGCCCAGGAAGGAGACGGCGATCGGCAGCGACGCCAGGAACCACATGAGGTACGACACGACCGAGATGTAGGCCAGCAGCGGAATCCGCACGCCCGGGTTCTCCCGGCGCCAGCGCCGCAACATGATCAGCATGCTGGCGAGCGCCAGCCAGGTGCTCACCACCACCAGGGCCAGGCCGATGTAGTAAGTCCAGTGGGCCTGGAGCGGCGCGTACGACGTATACAGCACGCTGGCCTTGTTCCCGACCACGGCGTAGACGGTCAGGATGTTCCCGAGCAGCAGGGCCACGAACGAGGCCCAGATCAGGCGGCCGTCCAGCGGGCGGCTCAGCGCCCGCGCGGTCATGAGCGGGAGAAAGCCGTTGGAGAACGAGAAGGTGAAGATCAGGACGTTGGCGACGCCGTGGGCGGTCAGACCCTGGTAGTAGGTCCTGAGGCCGGGGAACGCGCCGATGATGTCGATCTTGGCGTACGAGAGCGCGTGGGCCAGGCCGTGGAATACGCCCGCCGTGAGGGCGGCGTAGCCGATATACAGCATCCAGCGCAGCGCCCGTTTCTGACTGTCCGGCAGCTCGTAGCCGGCCGGATCGACGACGGTGGGAGTGCGCGCGCTCATTGATGGTGTCCCTCGCGTGCCAGTTGCGCCCCCGGGGCCGGGGCCGATGCGGCCCGGGCCGGCTCGACGATGACCTTGCCGGACATGGTGTGATGTCCCAGCCCGCAGTACTCG
>DASTEX010000316.1:0-3340 GCA_035709185.1 Gemmatimonadales bacterium | reverse complement strand
CCGGCCAGCGACTAGTGACCAGCGACTGGTCAGTGAAGACCCCGATACTGCCCGCCGTCCACCACCACACACGCTCCCCGGATCCAGTTGGCCCGAGGCGAGACCAGAAACACCGCCGCATCCGCCACCTCGTGCGGCGTGCCCAGCCGACCTGACGGGATGGAGGCATGCACGGCCTGGTAGAGCTCGGGGCGGTGCTCCTTCACGGTGGCCCAAACGCCGCCCGGGAACTCGGTGGACCCCGGAGCCAGCACGTTCACCCGGATCTGCGCCGGCGCATGGATCAGCGCCAGCTTCTTGGCGTAGGCAATCAGGGCGGACTTGGTGGCCGCGTATCCGAAATCGGGCATCGGATAGCCTTCCAGGCCGGAGATGGATGACACGAAGAGAATCGATCCGCCACCGGCTTGCTGCATCCAGGGGATCACCTGTTCGGAGGCGACCACGGCCGGCAGCAGATCCACCCGGAAGCTGGACTCCCAGGCCGCCCGACTCGGGTCCGTGGCCAGGGCCGAGGCGTTATGCACCAGCACATCCACCGACCCCAGGACTCTTCGGGACTGGTCTAGAAACGCTGCCAGCGCCTCAGGATCGGCCACATCGCAGGCCGTTGCGTAGACTCGCGCGCCCGCCCGGGATAGCGCGGCCTCCGCCTCCCGGAGCGAGCCTTCCGAGCGGGCGCAGATTGCCACATTGGCTCCTTCGGCCGCCAGACCTTCGGCGATGGCGCGGCCGATGCCGCGACTGCCTCCCAGGACGACACAATTACGACCACTCAGCTGCAAATCCATCCTGGCTCCTGCGCCGGGTGTCCGGTACGGACCCGACAATCCGCATCGGGGTGTGGAGCGAGGAATTTACCTACGGAGGATGGAATGGCACGCTGGCGCCCTGACCCGACTTTCTACCACTCAGCCCTTTCCGCCATGGAGGCCCCACCCGAGCAGCTGGCGTATGTCGCGCTCCTCGGTGTCGGGAAAGACCGACCCGACGCCCTCGGTGTGGTCGATACCAGGCCGGACTCCCCCAGCGTCGGGCGGCTCATCGGCCAGGTGGACTTCCCCAACAGCGGCAACGAGTTGCACCACTTCGGCTGGAACGCCTGCAGCTCGCATCTCTGTCCCTGGTCACCCAACGCCCATATCGAGCGCCGGTACCTGATCGTTCCCGGCACCCATTCATCGCGCATCCACGTCCTTGATACCAAGCCCGATCCGCGGAATCCCCGCCTGGTGAAGGTGATCGAAGGAGAAGAGGTCATGGCCCGGACCGGGTACGCGGCACCGCACACGGTGCATTGTGGCCCGGATGGGGTCTACATGAATGCCCTGGGCGCAGTGGACGGAAACGGGCCGGGCGGCATCTTCGTGATCGACCACGAGACCTTCGAGGTGAAGGGCCGCTGGGAAAGCGAGCGGGGGCCGCAATACCTGTCGTACGACTTCTTCTGGCACCTGGGCCACGACACCCTCATCACCAGCGAGTGGGGCACGCCCAACATGGTGAAGGACGGGGTCAACCCGGAGCTGCTGCTCGCGGGGAAATACGGACACGCGCTGCACGTCTGGGACATGCGGACCCGCCGGCACCAGCAGGTGATCGACCTGGGGAAAGAGCAGCAGATGGTGCTGGAGCTGCGTCCGGCCCACAACCCGAGGCGCCCGTACGGGTTCGTCGGGGTCGTGGTCTCCCTGGAAGACCTGTCGGCCAACGTGTTCCTGTGGTACCTCGATACCACGAATGGCAACGGCAAGCGCGGGGGAGAGTGGAAGGCAAAGAAAGTGATCACCATTCCCGCCGAGCCGGCGAGTCCGGACCAGCTCCCACCGATCCTGAAGGGGTTCGGCGCAGTTCCGCCGTTCGTAACGGACATCAATCTCTCGCTCGACGACCGCTTCCTCTTCGTCTCCTGCTGGGGCACCGGTGAGTTGCGGCAGTACGACGTGACCGATCCGTTCAATCCGGTCCTGGTGGGCAGCGTCCGCATCGGCGGCATAGTGCGGCGGACGCCGCATCCCCTGGCCCCGTCCAGGCCGCTGAACGGCGCGCCGCAGATGGTGGAGCTCAGCCGGGACGGCAAGCGGGCCTACATCACCAACTCGCTGTACAGCCCCTGGGACGCCCAGTTCTATCCCGATGGCATTCGCGGTTGGATGGCGCGGGTGGATGTGCGTCCCCAGGGAGGCATCGGGCTCGATTCCGGTTTTCTGCTCGAGTTCGAGGAAGGGGTCCGGCCTCACCAGGTGCGGCTCGAGGGCGGGGACGCGTCGTCCGACTCGTTCTGCTTCGCATGACCGACCCCGGAGTCTGGCCCTGGCTCATGTTGCTGCTGCTGGGGGCGGCGCACGGACTCAACCCGGGCATGGGTTGGCTGTTTGCCGTCGCGCTCGGCATGCAGCAGCAGGATAACCGCGCTGTGTGGCGTGCCCTGCCGCCTCTGGCGGCCGGTCACGCCGCCGCCATCCTGGTAGCCGTCGGGCTGACGGTCGGTGCGGGCCTGGTCATTCCACTCCCGGTCCTCAAGTGGATCATCGCTGCCACGTTGATCGCCGTCGGGGTGCGCCAGCTGCTGCGGCACGGCCACTGGGCGCGGGGCGGGATGCGGGCCGGCCCGCGCGACCTGGCACTCTGGTCGTTTCTGATGGCGACGGCGCACGGGGCGGGACTCATGGCGCTCCCGTTTGCCCTCCAGGTGACGGAGCCCGCGAAATCGGAGCCCGTCCATCACCATGCTCAACTGGCCGCGGCCGGTATCGCGGGGCTGGACGCCCAGTGGACCGGACTTGCAGCCAGCATGATCCACGGTGCCGGTTACCTGCTGGTCACCGGTGTCATTGCCCTGCTGGTATACCAGCGGCTGGGACTGCATCTGCTGCGGAAGGCCTGGATCAACCTGGATCGGATCTGGGCCGGGGCCCTCATCGCCACCGGCGGACTCACGCTGCTGTTATAAGTGAGTCCTCAGTCGCTGGTCGCGAGTCGTTAGTATTTCACGGCTTGGCTCAACGATGCGCCCCGCGTTGGTGCCGGGCGACCAGCGACTGGCGACTCATGACTGACGTGCAAATCTTCGGAACGAAAAAGAGTGCGGCCACGCGGGCGGCACTCCGCTTCTTCGCCGAGCGGCGGATCCGGACCCACTTCGTGGACCTGACCCAGCGGGCAGCGTCCCTGGGAGAGCTGCGACGTTTCGCGCAACGCTTCGGAGTCCGCGAGCTGGTGGACCGGCAATCGCGCCGATTCGCGGAGCTGGGGCTCGGTGCCGCGGGTTACGGCGACGAGCGCTGGCTCCAGCTGCTGGTGGACGAGCCGCTCCTGCTCAGGCAGCCGCTGTTACGGC
>DASTEX010000315.1:0-6357 GCA_035709185.1 Gemmatimonadales bacterium | reverse complement strand
CGGAGGCTTCGCTTCGAGCCCCGGGCGGGCATGCATCTGGCCGTCCTGCTGGCGCTGTGGTTCCTCCTCACCGCCGTCAGGCTCTGGCTGGTGGAGATTCCCCAGTTGCTCTATTCGCGCACCGGCCCGCTCGTCGGTGCGAGCTACACCGATCTGCACGCGCAGCTGCCGGCCCTCCGGGTGATGGCGGCGCTCGCCGTCATCGGCGCCGGGCTGGCGCTGGCGGGCGGGATCCGGCGCCAGCTGGGTCGCTACGGGGTCTGGGCGGTGGGTGGGTACATGGTGGCGGCGCTGCTCGGACGCGGCATCGTCCCCATGCTCATGCAGAAGCTGGTGGTGGCACCCACCGAGCTCACCCGGGAGCTGCCCTACCTGGTCCATCACATTGCCGCGACGCGGGCGGCGTGGGGCCTCGACAGCGTGGACACCAGAGAGTTGAGCGGGGGGGCGGACCTCAGCCTGGACGATATCCGCGCCAACGGGCCCACGATCGATAACGTACGGCTGTGGGACCGGGAGCCGCTGCTCCAGACCTTCGGCCAGCTGCAGGAGATCCGCACCTATTATGACTTCGTTACGGTGGACGACGACCGCTACTGGATCGACGGGAAGTACCGCCAGGTGCTGCTCTCGCCGAGGGAATTGAACCCCGCGTCACTGCCGACCCGGACCTTCATCAACGAGCATTTGACCTTCACGCATGGAATGGGGCTCACGCTGAGCCCGGTCAACCAGGTCACCGTCGAGGGGCTGCCGGTGTTGTTCGTCCGGGACCTGCCACCGGTAGCGGAAGGGACGCTCAAGATCACCCGGCCGCAGCTCTATTACGGTGAACTGGCGAGCTCGTTCGTGTTCGTGGGTACCAGGCAGCGCGAGTTCGACCATCCCTCGGGCGAGGCGAACGTCTACGCCTCGTACGAGGGCAGCGGCGGGGTCAGGGTCGGCAATCTGCTGCGCCGCCTGGTGCTCGCGGTCCATTTCGGCTCCTCGAAGATTCTGCTCTCGCAGGACATCGGCAACGACAGCCGGGTCCTTTACTATCGCAATATCGTCGAGCGGGCCCGGCGGGCGCTGCCCTTCCTCCGCTTCGATCGCGATCCCTACCTGGTGATCACCGACGACGGCCGGCTGCAGTGGATCGCCGATGCCTATACCGCCTCGGACGGTTATCCCTACGCCCAGCGGCTGGGCGATGGCACCAGCTACATGCGCAACAGCGTCAAGCTGGTCATCGATGCCTACCACGGGACGCTCACCGCATACGTGAGCGCCCCGGCTGACCCGGTGATTCGGACCTGGGCGCGGGTCTTCCCCGGCATCTTCGTTCCGCTCGACAGCATGCCCAAGGATCTGCGGGCCCACATCCGCTATCCGGACGACTTGTACCGGATCCAGACCAGCCTGTATACCACCTACCACATGGAAGCGCCGGAGGACTTCTACCATCGGGAAGATCAATGGCAGATCCCGGTGGTGGCCGGGGCCGCCGAGGAATCCGTGCCGTTCATGCGGCACATCGTCATGCGGCTACCGGAGGAGCCCGAGGCAGAGTTCGTGTACATGGTGCCGTTCACCCCGCGGGGGAAGGACAATCTGGCGGCCTGGATGGTGGCCCGGAACGATGGCGAGGTGTACGGGAAGCTCCGGGTGTACCGGCTCTCGCGGCAGAGCCTGGTGTTCGGCCCGCAGCAGATCGAGAACCGGATCAACCAGGACACCGAGGTGTCCCGCCAGGTCTCGCTCTGGGACCAGGGCGGCTCCAAGGTGATCCGGGGCGATCTGCTGGTGATCCCGATCGAGCAGTCGCTGCTGTACGTGCAGCCGCTGTACTTGCAGGCGGAGGGTGGGCGGATTCCCGAACTCAAGCGGGTGGTGGTGGCCTATCAGAACCAGGTGGTGATGGAGGAGACCCTGGATGCGGGTCTGACCCGGCTCTTCGGTGGCAGCAGCGGGATAGGGACCCAACCGGAACGCCCGGCTGGCACGGAGGCCGCGGGTGCGCCGGCTCCCGGTGAGACCGAGCTGCGGAGTCTGCTGGGCGAGGCACGGCGCCACTACGAGGCGGCCCTCGCGGCGCAGCGCGCCGGGGACTGGGCGCGTTACGGTGAGGAGATCCGCCGCCTGGGCGAACTGCTCGAGCGGCTGGCGGGAACTGGCGCAGAGCGGCGGTAGGGTCTCGCGGAGATCTTACGGGCCCCAGGTAGTCGACTCGACGTCGACCTGGCCTTGATCGTCTTCAAAGAGGTGGGGCGGAGGATTCGTGATGCCCGGGAGCCGCAGGCGAGTCCGCCGGTTCGTCGCCGGCACACCGTTTCTCCTGCTCGGTAGTTACGGCCTCCTGGTCTCGCTCCTGGCCGGCTGCCGGGGCGGGCCCCGCGCCGCCTCCCAGGCCGGCGCCGATTCGCTGCAGGCCGAGGTCGAGCGGGCAGTGGCCCAGTACTATCGAGACATGAGCGCCCGCGACTGGCAGGCATATGCAGCCCATTTCTGGCCGCAGGCCACTCTGACGACGGCGTGGCAGCCGCCGGGTGAGCCGGCGCCGCGGGTGGTGATCACCTCGATTGAAACCTTCCTGGCCCAGACCGGCCAGGGTCCTGACAGCAAGCCGATCTTCGAGGAGCGGTTGTTGAGCCAGGAGTCCCGCATCAGCGGCAACCTGGCGCAGGTCTGGGCTCATTACGCCGCGCGCTTCGGCGATTCAACCAGCGTGGCGACCTGGCGCGGGATTGATGCCTTTACCTGGATGAAGCACGACGGGCAGTGGCGGATCGTCGCACTGGCGTACATCGATGAGCCCGAGAGCAAGCGGGGAGCCCCGTGAAGCCGCAGCCGTGAGTACGTGCCATCTGCTGGGTATTTCAGGCAGTCTCCGGGCCCGATCGATCAACACCGAAGTGCTGCGGGCTGCCGCGCTGGTGGCCCCGCCCTCGGTGGGGATCGCGCTCTTCGACGGGCTGGCGGAGCTGCCGCACTTCAATCCCGACCTCGAGGCCGATGGCGCAGGGCTCCCCGCGGCCGTGCAGGCGCTCCGGGCGCGGGTGGCGGCGGCCGATGGGCTCCTCATCTGCTCGCCCGAGTACGCCCATGGAGTGCCCGGCGCGCTGAAGAACGTGCTCGACTGGCTGGTCTCCGGTTCCGAGATTCCGTACAAGCCGATCGGCCTGCTCAACGCCTCACCCCGATCCACCTACGCGCAGGCGTCTCTGGCCGAAACCCTGCGGACCATGTCCACCGAGCTCGTGTCCGGCGCCTCGATCGACTTGCCGCTCTCCGGCCGCCGGCTCGATGCTGCCGGCATTGCGGATGACCCGGCGCTCGCCCAGCTCCTGCGCAGTGCGGTGGAGGCGCTGGCCGACGCGGTGCCCGGCTATCGCCGATTGCGGGCATCCCTGGCCGTGCCGGCGCCAGAGGGAGGATAGGGCACATGCCTGGTCGAACGGACCCGACCCCGCGCATTCCCCCTGCGGCTCCGAACCTCGCACGGCTCGCCGTGGCGGGGATCATCGGCCCGGTTCTGTTCATCACCCTGGTCATCCTGCAGGGCGTCCTCCAGCCGGATTACAGCCACATCGGGATGCCGATCAGTGCCCTGGCGGCCTGGCCGGCCGGCTGGATCCAGAATCTGAACTTCTTCATCGCCGCGGCCCTGACCGCGGTTTTCGTTGTCGGAGTGCATCACGCGATCCAGCCGACCCGCTTCGGCCTGGCCGGCATTCTTCTTCTGCTCGCGAGCTCCGCCGGCCTGGCCGTGGCGGGTCTTTTTCCCTGGATCAGGCTGAACGGTGTGCCCACGGAAACTGCTCCTCACGTAGCCGGCGCCATCCTCACGTTCGGCGGCGCCAGCACCGGCCTGATGATCCTCTCCCGCCGCATGGCCGCCGACCCGGAATGGCGACGTCTGGCGGGCTATGTGCTCGCGAGCGTCATCGTCATGCTGATCCTGTTCATCCTGGTCGGGGGCTTCGCCCTTGAAGCAGGCACGCCGTTTCATCCTTGGGTGGGGCTGCTGCAGCGGATCCTGGTAGTGGTCTGGTTTGCGGCCATGGTTGCGATCGCTGTCAGAGCCCGAGCTACCGTGCGCGCTGCCAGACCCTGAGCCCTCTCTCCGACCCTGAGCGGGCATCCTGATCCGACCCCGAGTTCTCCCATGGCACCGATCGTTCCCGATCCGAAGAAGATCCGGAGTTTCCGTACCGGGGCGGCGTTTGAAGCCTGGCTCAGGCGGAACCATGCCAGTGGGTCCGAGATCTGGCTCCGGATCTACAAGAAGAGCTCCGGCCTGCCCACCGTGACCCCGGCGGAGGCGCTGGACATTGCACTCTGCTGGGGTTGGATCGACGGCATTCGCAAGTCGCTGGATCAGCAATCGTTCCTGCAGCGGTACAGCCCTCGCACGTCGAAGAGCATCTGGAGCCAGATCAACCGGGACAACGTCGAGCGACTGATTGCCGCCGGCCGCATGACTCCGCACGGACAGCGGCAGGTGGACGCCGCGAAGGCCGACGGGCGCTGGGACGCCGCCTACGCTCCTATCCGGAGCACGACCGAGGCCACCATCCCCGAGGACCTGCGCGTCGCGATCGAGGCGAACCCACGGGCGCGGAGGAAGTACCGGACCCTGGGAAAGCTGAACCTGTTCGCCCTGGCATTCCGCACCAACAACATGAAGACCCCGTCCGGGCGGGCGAAGAAGATCGCCGAGCTGGTAGCGATGCTGGCGCGGGGCGAAACCATCGTGCCGGAACGGCCCAAGGCCGGAGGTCGCAAGCCGCGCTCGGCCTCCTGAAGGGCGGCCTTACGGGATCAGGTGGCGGATGCATATTCCGGAGTCAGGTCGCATGCACTCCGGAAGGGCGGTCGGCTCATCCCAGAGGAGGCTTCCGTGGTCCTGTCCTATATCCGGATGCCCTGCCCGGTGGAGGAGGCGATGTCCCGTTACGGCCGCTGGATCGGTGCGCCCGAGCTGGAACCGCCGCGGCTGGTGCCGGAACGCGACAGCGTCGATCTCGCGCTCAAGGATGAGGAGTGGTTGGGCCTGGCCGTCTTCATCTTCCGGTCGGGACCATGGACGGTGATAGAGGAGCTTTCGGGCGGGCTCTCACTGCGGCCGGCGGAGAGCTGGCTCGAGCTGGCGGCCGGCGGCGATCTGGTATATGCCGAATGCAATGACAGCATCGCGTATGCGCAGCTCATCGTGGTGCAGCAGGGTCGGCTGGAGCGGCATATCCTGGATGACGAGCAGGATTCCGGCAGCAACGTCGACCTCGGGCGGCTTCCCGAGGAAGCTCAGGAACCTCTTACTGACTGGGTCGATGTCACCCGGTGGATCGAGGAGGATGAGGTGAAGCTCGAGCGTCCCGAGCAGGGCTGGCTCTGGATCCACCAGGCCGTGTGACGGCCAGCCGCCGTTTCTCGAAGTTCAGGCCGGAACTCTCCTCATGAAATCGATGATGCGGCTCCCGGGCTTGGTAGCGCTGGCTCTGGCCGGGGTAGCCATCTCCCGGATCGAGGCGCAGGCGGCCCGATTCGATGTCGTCATCCGGAACGGGACCGTGGTCGACGGCTCCGGCACCCGGCGGTATGCCGCTGATCTGGGCATCGCCAACGGAATGATCACCGCGATCGCCCGGGAAGGCTTGCCAGCCCGAAGCGGCCGGACGGAGCTCGACGCCAGGGGGCTCATCGTCGCGCCCGGATTCATCGACCACCACGCCCACATCTCCACCACCATCCACGAACGGCCCCTGGCCGAGAACTTTCTGTTCCAGGGCATCACCACCATCGTGGCCTCGCTCCACAGCGGCGATGTACCGTGGCCCCTGGCCGGCTACATGGATTCCCTCCGGATTGCGCCGAACATCGCCTTCTTCTGCGGCCATTCCTGGGTCCGGAAAGAGGTCCTCGGTCTGGCCAATCGCGCCCCGACGCCCGCCGAGCTGGACCGCATGCGGGGGCTCACCCAGCAGTGCATGCGGGATGGTGCGCTCGGCCTGAGCACCGGGCTCCTCTACGTGCCGGCCAATTATGCGAAGACCGAGGAGGTCATCGAGCTCGCCAGGGTGGCAGCCCGTTATGGCGGGATTTATGTCACTCACATGCGGGACGAGGCGCGGGGTCTGCTGGACGCGGTACGGGAGGCGATCCGGATCGGGGAGGAGGCCGGCCTTCCGGTCCAGATCAACCATCACAAGGCCGCGGGTGCGGGCCAGTTCGGCTGGAGCGCTACCACGCTGGCGCTGATCGATTCGGCCCGGGCCCGGGGCCTCGACGTCACCCATGATCTGTATCCGTATGCGGCCGGCAGCACCGGTTCGGTGGTGCTGTTCCCGCAATGGGCCCTGGCCGGCGGGGTCGACT
>DASTEX010000314.1:0-4075 GCA_035709185.1 Gemmatimonadales bacterium | reverse complement strand
GAGCTCCCGTCCGGGTTCCGGTTCGCACCCCGGACCGAGCTCTGGATTCCGTTGGCGCTGGAGCGGGGCGAACCCATCCTGCGGGGCCTCCAGAACCTGGCCGCCGTCGCCTTGCCCCGGCCCGGCGTCACCCTGGACCAGGTGGGCGCCGATCTCGATCTGGTCATGGCCCGGGTGGAAGCCGAGAACCCCGGCTTCAACCCCAACATGACGGTCCGTCCTGCGGGACTGCTGGACGGCCCGGTGAGCCGGGTGGGGACCGCGCTGTACGTGCTGTTAGGCGCGGTGGGGATGCTCCTGCTGCTGGCCTGCGCCAACGTGTCGAATCTGCTGCTGACTCGTTCGGTGGCCCGCCGGCGCGAGGTGGCCATCCGCGGCGCGCTGGGCGCGGGCCGGGGCCGGATGATGCGCCAGTTCATCGCCGAGAACCTGCTGCTGGCCGGGATCGGCGCCGCCGCCGGCATCGGCCTCGCGTTCGCGCTCAAGGGCAGCGTCCTGGCGCTCGCGCCCGCCGGGCTCCCTCGGCTGGACGACATCGCGCTGGATTGGCGGGTCTTCGCCATGGTCCTCGGGTTGATGCTGCTGATCGGACTGGGGCTGGGGGCGCTGTCGGCGGCGCACCTGACGGCCGCCGGCGGTATCGAGGAGCTGCGGGAGGGTGCCCGCACCGGCGGCGGTCGCGCCGCCCGACGCTTCCGGCAGGGACTCACCACCCTGGAGGTGGCGCTGTCGGTGATGCTGCTGGTGGGCGCCGTGACCCTGGGCCGGACCTTCCTGGCCCTGCGACAGGTCGAGCCGGGACTCGAACCGGACCGGGTGCTGACCGCGCGAGTGGTACAGCCCTTCAAGCCGGCCAGCTTCGACGCCTTCTGGAGCACGGTCCCGCTGTGGGCCGGGTTCCAGCGCAACCTGCTGGAGCGGGTGCGAACCATTCCCGGGGTCCGGGAGGCCGCGGTGGTGACGGCGCTGCCACTGAGCGGCGCGGAGGAATCCATCGGCTTCTCGATCGAGGGCCGCCCCGAACCCACCCCGGAGCGGCCGGTCAGCGCGTTCTTCGCCGGGGTGTCGCCCGGCTACTTCGCGGCCCTGGGGATTCCCCTGCTGCGGGGACGCGATTTCAGCCCCGCCGATCCCGACAGCACGCCCGGCGTGGTCATCAGCCGGAGCCTGGCCCAGGCCTACTGGCCCGGCGAGGATCCGTTAGGCAGTCGGATCCAGGTCTTCGGGGGACAGCGGCTGGAGGTGATCGGGATCGCGGGCGACGTCCGACAGCGGGGCCTCGCCAGCGAGCCGGACCGGTTGCTGTATCTCCCGACGTCGGTCTACACCGCGCCGGCTGTCACCCTGGTTGTATCGACCAGCGGGGATCCACTGGGGGTGCTTCCCGCGGTGGCGCACGAGCTGCGCCGGCTCGACCGGGGAACCGCGCTGACCGATGCGGCAGCGATGCAGGACATTGTGGCCGAGTCGCTCGCCCAGCAGCGCTTCAACGCCGTACTGCTGGGCGTGTTCTCCGGCGCCGCCCTGGCACTGGCGGTCCTGGGCCTCTACGGTGTGATCAGTTTCGGGGTCGCGCGGCGGGCCCGTGAATTCGGGGTCCGGCTGGCACTGGGGGCTCGGCCGGCGGGCGTGCAGCGGATGGTGCTCCGCGAAGGACTGGGGTTGGCACTCGGCGGAGTGGCGGCCGGCATCGTGGGCGCAGCCGCCTTGTCCCGGGTCGTGTCACGGCTGGTGTACGGGGCGGCGACCACCGATCCCGTCACCCTGCTGTCGGTGGCGCTGCTGCTGACCGCCGTCACCCTCCTCGCCACCCTGGTCCCGGCCCGGCGGGCCATGCGAGTGGATCCGGCCGTGGTGCTGCGGGAGGAGTAGCGCGCCTACCCCACCGACTCCAAGAGCGGTCTCACACCGGGCGCTCGATGCTCCCGCTCTGCCGGCTGAAAAACCGGTGGCCGTCCTCAGTCACATACAAGCAGTCCTCCAGCCTAACACCGAATTCCCCATAGATCGCAATCATCGGCTCGTCGCTGAAGCACATCCCCGGCGCAAACGGCGTCCGGTTCCCTCGCACCAGGTAGGTCCACTCATGACCGTCCATGCCAATGCCGTGACCGGTCCGATGGGGCATACATACCGCCGCCAGCAGGGCGCCGCTCCGGAAACGCAAAAGGCAGAGGCGCGAGGCCTCTGCCTTCTTTATGTACTGACGGTGCGGTGTTACTCGGCCGCTTCTTCGGGTGTGTCGGTGCTTTCCGGTTCGGACGGAGCGGCCGGTGCAGCCGGCGCGGCGACCCCGGCCGGCTCTTCCGGATACCCGGTGACGGCCACCACGATCCGGTGATGGATCGGGTCGACCTCGAGCACCTGGCAATCCACCAGCTGGCCCTCGTTCACCACGTCGCCCGGGTTCACCACGTTTTCCTTGCCCAGCTGCGACATCGGGGCAAAGCCTTCGAGGTTGCTGCCCAGGTCCACCACCACGCCCTTGTCCATCAGGCGCACCACCCGCCCCTGGATCTGCATCCCGACCGGATAGGCCTCGCCGATCCGGAGCCAGGGATCTTCCTCCGCCTGCTTCAAGCCCAGCGAGATCCGCTTGTTGTCGATATCGATATTGAGGACCATCACGTCGACCGCGTCGCCCTTCTTCACGATCTCGGACGGATGCTGCACCCGCTTGGTCCACGACATGTCGGACACGTGGATCAGACCGTCGATCCCGGGCTCCAGCTCCACGAAGGCGCCGAAGCTGGTGAGGTTGCGGACCTTGCCCGACACCCGGCCGCCGATCGGGTACTTGTCGGCCAGGGTGATCCAGGGATCCTGCTCGGTCTGCTTCATGCCGAGCGAGATCTTCTCCTCGGTCTCGTCCACCTTGAGCACCACCGCCTCGATGGTCTCGCCGATGGAGACCAGCTTGGACGGGTGCCGCACGTTGCGGGTCCAACTCATCTCGGAGATGTGGACCAGGCCTTCGATCCCCGGCTCCAGCTCCACGAAGGCGCCGTAGTTGGTGATCGACACCACCTTGCCCTGCACCCGGGTGCCGACCGGATACTTCTCGGCCACGTCCTTCCAGGGATAGAGCTGGAGCTGCTTGACGCCCAGCGAAATCCGCTCCCGCTGCCAGTCGATATCGAGAATCTTGACCTCGACCTCGTGCCCGATCTGGACTACTTCGGAGGGATGGGTGACACGGCCGTAGGACATATCGGTGATGTGGAGCAGGCCGTCCACCCCGCCCAGGTCGATGAACGCGCCGAAGTCGGTGACGTTCTTGACGATGCCTTTCCGGGTCTGGCCCACCTGGAGCTCCTTCATCAGGTGCTCCCGCTTGCTGGCCCGCTCGGTCTCGAGAATCACCCGGCGGCTCACCACGATGTTCCGGCGCCGCTTGTTGAGCTTGATGATCTTGAACAGGAACGACTGGCCCAGCAGCTCGTCGATGTTGGGCACCCGCCGGAGCGCGATCTGGCTGCCGGGCAGGAACGCGTCCACCCCCATCACCGAGACCACCACGCCGCCCTTGATCTTCTTGACCAGGGTGCCTTCCACCGGCTCGTCGCTCTCGTAGGCCTGGCGGATCTTCTCCCACACCCGCATGAAGTCGGCCTTCTTCTTGGACAGGACCACGGCGCCGTCCTGGTCCTCGAGATGCTCGAGGAACACTTCGACTTCATCGCCTTCCTTGGGGAGCTCCTTGAACTCATCCAGGGCGACCGAGCCCTCGGACTTGAAGCCGACATCGAGGATGACGGCCTGATCGGTCACGCGCAGGACCTTCGACTTGACGATCTCGCCCTCGGCGATGGCGGCAAGCGTGCCCTCGTACATCGTGAGCATATCCTGGTAATCGGACTCGGAGTAATCCTCGTCCAGCAGGTCCTGGCGGACCCGAAGGCCGCTCGCGGTCGAGAGCTTTTCAATCACGGGGGGTTTGGTGTGATGAGACATCAGGAAATAGGAGAATCCCGGGAAGGCGTTCCGTGCCGGGCAACACGGGCTGAGGGTTGATCAACATCCGACCGAATTCGTTCCGGAGACAGATAAGAAAGCTAGTGGCTGGCCCCGTCCC
>DASTEX010000313.1:0-10085 GCA_035709185.1 Gemmatimonadales bacterium | reverse complement strand
GCAATGGAATGTTCCAGCCAGTGGAGGATGTCGTGCCACAGTCCGGATTCGTGGTCGTTCACGAACACCGAGGCGGTGATGTGCATGGCGGAAACGAGGGCGAACCCCTCGCGGATCCGGCTGGCCTCCACCTGGGCCTGGACCTCATCGGTGATGTCGATGATTTCCTGGCGGCGGGGGGTCTCAAACCAGAGATAATGGGTGTGAGAAGTCATCAGAAGGGCGAGGTGGGAAGGGGGGACATGAATGCAGAATGCAGAATGCAGAGTGCAGATGCAAAAGTACCGCCCCCCCACCACGGGCAGTTCCCGGGGAGGCTGGGAGGCACTTCGCCACTCTGCAATCTGCACTCCGAACTCTGCATTCGTTTCTCCCTATGCGACGGCCGCCTCGGCCGCCCGAGCCTGGCGCTGCCCGTCCTTCACATCCACCAAGGCGAGCAGCGCGCCGCCCACGACGAAGAACACGATGATGCCGAGGATGGCGCTCTGACTCGATCCGGTGGTCCGGACCATGACCGCGAAGAACAGCGGCCCCAGGATCCCGGCGAACTTCTCGAACACGCTGAAGAACCCGAAGAACTCACCCGAGCTCTGCGCCGGGATCATCGAGGCAAAGAGGGAGCGGCTCAAGGCCTGGGTTCCGCCCTGCACGGTTCCCACCAGGCACGCCAGGATGATGAAGTGGAGCGGCGTGGTCATGTAGTAGCCGAGGATGCTGATCCCGACGTATACCAGGAGACCCAGGAAGATGGACTGCTTGGCCCCGATCCGGTCGGCCAGCCGGCCGAACAGGAAGGCGAAGGGAATACCGATGAACTGTACGGCGGCAATGGCCCCGATCATCACCGTCCGGCTGAGCTCCCGCTCCTCCCCGTACAGAGTGGCCATGCGGATGATGGTGCCGATCCCGTCGTTGTAGATCAGGAACGCGATCAGCAGCAGGAAGGCCTGGCGGTAGCTCCGCAGATGGCGCAGAGTCTGGCCCAGCTGCCTGAAGGTGGAGCGGAAGGCCTGGCCGGTAGTCTGGCCGGCCGGCCGGGGCAGCGCCGGCGGCTCGGAGACCCGGCGGAACAGCGGGATGGAGAACACCACCCACCAGATGGCGGTGAGAAGAAAGCTGATCCGGGCGGGGAGGGAAGCCTGGGCGGATGTCAGCCCTTCGCCCGAGGGCAGCCCGAACGTGCCGGGCGACTGGATCATGGCCAGCGCAAAGACCAGGAGGGTGCCGCCGCCGAGGTAGCCTAACGCGTACCCGCTGGTGGAGAGCCGGTCCATCCGTCCCGGCGGCGCCACGTGGGGCAGGAGCGAGTCGTAGAAGACGAAGCTCCCCATGGCCCCCACGTTGGCGAGCATGAACAGGACCAGCGCGGCGGCCCACATGCCCTCGCGCAGGAAGAACATCAGCCCGCAGCTCACGACGCCGAGCGCGAGAAACCAGGCCAGGTAGCGCTTCTTCCCCGCCGTCAGATCGGCCAGGGTGCCCAGCAGCGGGGAGAGCACGGCGATGACCGCCAGCGCGATGGTAGTCGCCACGCCGAAGCGATAGGTGGCGACCGCGTCATCCAGCCCGGCCGCGGTCACGCTCTTGTAGAAGATGGGAAACACCGCGGTGACGATCAGGGTGTACATCGCGGAGTTGGCCCAGTCGTACATGGCCCAGGCGCGGGCCTCGCCGGTGCCGAGACCGACTCTTTCCAGCAGGGAAGATCGGGACATTAACTCAGCAATCTACACTCTGCATTCTGCACTCTGCATTCCGCACTCCTTATGAGGGAAGTCTCTCCTCTCCTCGCAGCGACGCCCACACCGAGGTCGCCAGGAACAGAATGATCACGCCCAGCGAAACCGAGGTGGGAATGTGGAACCAGGCCGAGATGACCATCTTGATGCCGACGAACACCAGGATGGCGGCCACGCCCACCTTGAGGTGAACGAAGCGGTCCATGGCGCTGGCGAGCACGAAGTAGAGCGCCCGCAGTCCCAGGATGGCGAAGACGTTGGAGCTGTAGACGATGAACGGATCGCGGGTCACCGCGAAGATGGCCGGGATGCTGTCGATGGCGAAGACCAGGTCACTCCACTCCACGAACAGCACCACCAGAAACAGCGGGGTGGCGAACAGCCCGGCATGCGTGCGGATGAAGAACTTCTGGCCCTCGTAGGCCGGCGTGACCGGCAGGATCCGGCGGGCGAGCCGGATGATCGGGTTCTTTTCCGGCTCGATCCGTTCGTCCCCGCCTCGGAACAGCTTGAACCCGGTGATGATCAGGATCCCGCCGAAGACGTAGATGATCCAGTCGAACCGCTCGAGCAGGAGCGCGCCCAGCGCGATCATGATTGCCCGCATCACGATCGCGCCCAGAATCCCCCATTTCAGGACCCGGGGCTGCAGTTCGGCGGGAACCGCGAAGTACTGGAAGATCAGGATGAAGACGAAGAGGTTGTCGACGCTGAGCGAGAGCTCGATCAGGTACCCCGAGTAGTACTCCAGCCCCGCGGCGGTGCCCTCCCGCCACCAGATGAACCCCCCAAAGACGAGCGCCAGCGAAACGATGCTGGCGCTCCAGGTAATGGCCTCCCGCACACTCAGGACGTGCGATCGGCGATTGAGCACGCCCAGGTCCAGGGCCAGGAGACCCAGGACCAGGACCGAGAAGCCGAGCCAGACCAGCGGCTCGTGGGTCGGCACTTACCGGATCCGCATGGCTTCGAGCCGCGCCACCCGCTCTTCGATGGGGGGATGGGTCATGAAGAGCCGGGCCATTCCCCGGGCGTGGCCCGAGAAGGGACTGACCTGCGCCAGCGGCGCGGCTGCCGGCTGCACCTGCATCGGGATCTGGCGCGCCATGGCGTCGAGCCGCTTGAGGGCACTGGCCAGGGACAGGGGCCGTCCCAGGATTTCCGCTCCCACCCGGTCGGCTTCGAATTCCCGTTGGCGGGACACGGCGTACTGGATGATCATCGCGGCGACCGGGCCCAGGATCATCAGCGCGATGGCCGCAAAGGGGTGACGGCCCTCATCGTCCCCCTGGCCGAACATGAGCAGCCAGGGCAGATACCCGATGGCCCCCGCGACGCCGGCGGCGATGGTGGAGATGAGCATGTCGCGGTTCTTGATGTGCGCCAGCTCATGGGCGATCACTCCCTCGAGCTCCTCCGCCGGCATGTAGCGCAGGATGCCGGTCGTGACCGCCACCACCGCCTTGCTGGGGCTCCGTCCGGTGGCAAAGGCGTTGGGCTGCTCCTGGTCCGCAATGGCGACGACCGGCATCGGGAGTCCGGCCCGCTGCCGCAGCCGGTCGACCATGCGGTAGAGCTCCGGCGCCTCCTGCTCGGTCACCACCCGGGCCCGGTACATTCTCAGGACCATGCGGTCGGAGAAGAAGTACATGATGAAGTTCATGGCCGATCCGAGGACCAGGGCCATGATCAGTCCCTGCTGCCCTCCGATGGCACTGCCCGCGATGAGGAACAGGGCCATCAGTCCCGCCATGAGCATGAACGTCTTGACGTTGTTCAAGTCACCCTCCAGTGGATAAAACGAAAGCGAGACCTCGCCTCCGCGCACCGCGGTCGACGAAGGTCTCGCCCTGAGGCCGGCGTGGCCGGCGCTCCCGACGGGACCGTGCCGCGCGAGGCGACAGTCTTGACGATCCCGCCATCCGCCCTTTCACCTGGCGGACGAGCTACTCCCCTTCCTGGGGCTGAAATATAGTCGGAAGGGTCGGAAAAGTCGGAAGGGTCGGAAGGCTCTCTTCCGACCCCCCGTTCCGACTCTTCCGACTCTTCCGACTCATCGGTGGAACTTCCCGACCTCCGGGAACATATACTTCCGCCGAAACCGACCTCTCGATCCGGCCATCCCCATGAGCGAAACTCCATTGCGCATCCTTGCCGTCTGTGGCAGCCTCCGCCGGGCGTCCTACAACCGGGCCCTGCTGCGGACAGCTATCGAGCTGGTGCCTTCCACGCTGACCGTCACCCAGCACGAGATCGGCGATATTCCGCTCTACAACGGCGATGTGGAGGCGCAGGGCTTTCCGCCGCCGGTGGTCGCGTTCCGCGAAGCCATCCGGGGGGCAGACGGCCTGCTCTTCGTCACCCCGGAATACAATCACGGCATTCCGGGCGTGCTCAAGAACGCGCTTGACTGGGCCTCGCGGCCGCCCGACCTGCCGTTCCGGGGGAAGCCGGGCGGCCTCATGGGCGCGTCCGACGGTCCGATCGGAACGGCCCGCTGTCAGGCGGCACTCCGCCAGACCATGCAGACGCTGGGAATTCGCACCCTGGTGCACGGCGAGATACTGGTGACCTTCGCGCCTCAGAAATTCAGTCCGGATCTCCGGCTGACCGACGAGGTCACCCGCAAACACCTGGCCCGGTATCTCGAGAGCTATGCCAAGTGGGTAGCTCGCATGCGGGATTGAGGTCCATATTACCGGGCCTACTTCGAGCTCCGGGACATGACCGAGGAAGAGAAACGTTACATCGCGGCGTCCCTGGTCGCCGCGGCTTGCGCCGATGGACATCTGAGCCCCGACGAGCGCCGCCGGGTGACGACGCTGCTCGAGGACCTGGGGGGTGAGCGGGCCTTCCGCGCGGCGCTGGCCCATCCGGTGGAGCCCGAAGACCTGGGCCGCCTGGTCCAATCGCCCGACGCGCGGCGAACGGCGTACCAGCTTGCCGTCCTGGTGTGCGAGGCGGACGGGGTCCTGTCCGACCAGGAACAGGGCTATCTCAACCGGCTCCGCACTTCGCTGCAGTTGTCCGACGCGGCCGCCCGGGGATTGCAGCTGGAGGCCGAGCACTGGCGGGACCCCGGGCTGCCGCCCACGCCGCCACCCTCCGGTGAAAGTCTCGACCGGTTGATCCTGCAGTACGCCATCCTGGCCGGCGCCGCCGAGCTGCTGCCCCAGACCGCCGCATCGATCGTGGTCATCCCGCTTCAGCTCAAGCTGGTATACGAGATCGGCCAGCGGAACGGAGTAGCCCAGGCCCAGGACCAGGCCAGGGAGCTGCTGGCGGCGTTCGGCATCGGCGCCACCTCGCAGGTGGTGGAGTCACTGGCCCGGCGGGTGTTGGGCGGCGTGCTCAAGCGGGTCGGGGGTCGGGGCCGGTTCGGCGGGCTTCTGGGCGATGCAGCCGAGGCCGCCACCGGGACCCTGGTCTCGTTCGCCACCACTTACGCCCTGGGTCATAGCGCACAGGTGTACTACGAGCGGGACCGTAATCTCTCTCAGGCCGACCTGCAGCAACTCTTCCGCCGGTTCAAGGACGACGCCGGGACGATCTATCCCAAGGTGGAGCAGGAAATCCGGGAGCAGGCCCAGAAGCTGGATGTGGAGGGGCTGCTGGCCAAAATAAGGACTTAGGACTAATGACTTAGGACTTAGTAAGTGCAGAGTGCAGAGTGCAGAACGCAGATGGGGTGCCATTCCCGGTTACCGGACTCCAAGGGGCAACCCCTCTACACTCTGCATTCTGCAGTCTGCACTCTGCAATTGCTTAGTCCTAAGTCCTAAGTCCTAAGTCCTTTAGAAGGCGGGCTCTTCCTGGTTCACCGGATCGTCCAGCAGAATGGCGTCCACCACTTCGCCCTCCGCCGCGTGCTGCTTCCCTTCCGGGATGATCAGCAGCGCGTTGGCCTGCACCATCGAAGTCAGGATGCCGGAGCCCTGCGGTCCGGTGAGGCGCGCGGCTCCATCACGCACGACGCCGCGCAGGAAGTGCTGCAGTCGCGGGCCCAGCGTGATCGGCTCCGCCAGCCGGACCCGGGTGGCGCGGCGGAAGGGCAGCTCGTGGCCCATCATCTTCCGGATGGCCGGACGGACGAACAGCTCGAACGTCACCATGGTGCTCACGGGATTGCCGGGCAAACCGATCCAGGGCAGGGACGATGAGCCCGGGGCCCCGGCGATCAGACCGAAGCCCACCGGTGCGCCCGGCCGCATTCGCAGCTTCCAGAACCTGAGCTCGGCGCCCAGCTCTTCCAGCACGGCCTTTACGTAGTCGTGTTCCCCCACGCTGATCCCGGCGGTCGTTACCAGCAGATCGCAATCCAGCGCCCGCCCCAGATGTTCCCGGAGGCTCGCCGGCGAATCGCGGGCGATGCCCAGGTTCACCGGCAATCCACCCGCCAGCCGGACCAGCGCGATCAGCGTGTGGGTGTTGGAGGACGCCACCTTGCGGCCCGAGAGGATCTCCTCGGGCTGGTCCACGTCCACGATCTCGTCGCCGCTGCCCAGCAGCGCTACCCGGGGGCGCCGGTAGACCACCGGGTGCGCCACGGCGAGCGAAGCCAGCACACCGATCCGGGCGGCGCCCAGCTCGGCACCCGGGTCCATGACCGTGGCTCCCTGGCGGATGTCCTCACCGGCCCGGCGGATGTTGCTGCCGATGTCGCGGTCGGCGAAAACGGCGACGACGGGATTCGCCTGGTCGGTGTCTTCCTGGCGGATGACGGTGTCGGCGCCTTCGGGAAGCGGGGCGCCGGTGAAGATGCGGGCGCACTCTCCCGGACCGATGCGGCGGGAGGGAAAGGTGCCGGCCGGAAGCGTTTCGACGATGCGCAGCTGGCGGGGCGACTGGCGGCTCGCTCCCCGGACGTCATCGCCGCGGGCGGCGTAGCCATCCATGGCGGAGTTGGTCCAGGCAGGAACATCGAGCGGGCTGACGACCGGCTCCGCCAGCACGCAGCCGAGCGCGTCATCCAGCGGAAGCCGCAGCGCCGGCTGGCGACGGATGTCCGCGAGGATGCGGAGCGCCGCCTCGCGGGCACTCAAGGGACCTATGGGGACAGCACCTTGGCCCGCTCCAGGATGAGGGCCGCCAGCAGAGAGAGCCACATGGTGTCGGTAAACCGGAGGACCCGGCAATCGGCCCGGAGCGAAGCGTCGTCGGTGACGATGGCGATCCAGTCGGATGGGTTCGCATCGGAGGAGGCGATCAGCGGAGGATGGCCGAGCACTTTCCGATAGACCTCGACCTTGGGGAGGGGCGCCCGCTTGAAGCCCTCGACCAGCACCAGGTCGACGCCGCCCATATAGGTCCGGGCCAGGGTTTCGGGGTCAATCGTATCAGGCGCGCGCTCGAAGAGCGCCCGCATGTCGGGCGAGGCGATCAGGGTCCGCTCGGTGCAGCCTTCATTGAAGTGGCGCCAGGTGTCGCTGCCCTCGTGGTCGATCAGCGCCGGGTGAGAGGCGTGCTTGATCGACGCAACCCGCTTACCCTGCCGGTGGAATTCGCGGGCCAGCGCCACCAGGAGCGTGGTCTTCCCCGCGTCCTTGTGGCCGATGATGGAGCAGATCCTCATGGACGGGCCATCTCCTCCGCGCGCTGGAGGTCTTCCGCGGTATTCACGTTGAAGAACAGGATGGCGGGATCTCCAATTGCTCTGACGGTCCGGTCATTGAGCTTACCCACCCTGATCAGGTGGTGGAAGGCAATGGCCCGGCGGTCACCCGCCTCCTCGACCTGTTCGATCGCGGCCGCGCAGGCCGGCCCGTACGCGGCGCAGAGCGGCTCGAGACCGCGGCGCCCGCCGCTTTCGGGCAGACAAGCATCTACTCCTTCCAATCCTCCGGCAAGGGCACCCAGGAGTTCTGCGGTGACAAAGGGCATGTCCCACGCAACGAGGACCACCGGCGCCGGGGCGCGGCAGATTGCCGTGTGGATTCCCCCGAGCGCCCCCAGGCCGGGCCGCAGGTCGGGCACGACCCGCAACCCGGGGTGCCAGCGGGGAGCCTCGGGATCGTTCGCCACCAGCAGCGGGGGAGCGGCGAACGCTTCTTCGAAGGCGTGTACCAGCCGGTCGAGAATGCGCTCGCCGCCGATCCGTTCCAGTCCTTTGGGCCTTCCTCCGAATCGGGTGGCTCGGCCTCCCGCCAGAATGGCGCCGTTCATGAACCGCTCAGGACGGCGGCCTGCCAGCCGGCCGGTGCAGGTGCGGCGTGCCGCTCACGGCCCGGCCGACCAGCACCATCTGGTTCCGCGACGCAATCTCGACCGCCAGGGTCGACGGGACCGACGGCGTAGCGATCCAGCTGATGCCGGCCCGGGCGCCCTTGAACGCCAGCTCCGCGGAGATACGGCCGGTGACCAGGAGCCCCAGTCCGGCAATCGGCTGCCGCTCGAGCACCCGCAGGCCGATGACCTTGTCCACCGCGTTATGGCGGCCGATGTCTTCCGCATGCGCCAGCAGCTGCTCGCCGTCCGTCAGAGCCGCGGCGTGGATGCCGCCGGTATCGCGGTAACGCTCCCCCTGCTGGAACATGGCCTTGAAGAGCCGGCGCAACTGCTCGGAGGCGGGCAGGCGGGCAGGCGGGCGGGTATCCAGCACGGCTCCGGCGCTCGGGTCCGCCAGGTAGGTAGCTACGGCGCCACAGCCGGAGGCCAGCACGGGGCGGCGTCCTTCGGCCTGGACCGCGGCCAG
Source organism: Gemmatimonadales bacterium (assembly GCA_035709185.1). Lineage (GTDB taxonomy): Bacteria > Gemmatimonadota > Gemmatimonadetes > Gemmatimonadales > GWC2-71-9 > SZUA-320. The sequence continues at coordinate 1,652 of DASTEX010000313.1, read as the reverse complement.
CCGTTCCGGCGGGATGGTGGCCCAGAAGCCGAGGTCGGTGGAACAGGGCCGGAGGTGGACCTGGGACACGTCGTCGATATAGCCCTCCCCGTGGAGCCATCCCACGGCGAGCTCTTCCAGCAGATCGGGAGTGCACATCCAGGTGACCAGCGGCACACCGTTCACTTCGAGCCAGACCGGCACTTCCTCAACCGCGGCGTCCTCGCTCATCCGGCCGCCCCGCTTGACCGGCTGCGTCAGGTCAGAGGGATCCGGTGCATTCGGCATGGAGCGTGTCGTCCTCGGCAATGCGGACCCGCTCGAGCGCAACGCCCGAGGGAAGCAGCCCGGCCAGGCGGTTCCAGCACCAGGCGGCCACCACCTCACAGGTCGGGAGCACCTCGCGCCGGGCACAGGCGGGAATCGATTCGTTGAGACTGGTGCCATCGAGCGGTGCCACCACCTGCTCGCGCAAGACCCGGTCGAGCTCGGCCAGGTCTACCACCATGCCGCGAACCATGTTGCCGCCGACGGTCACCTCACAGGTGTAGTCGTGCGCGTGCGGCTCGACCCTGGGGCCAAAGCGGGCCCGGTTCCGGGCTTCGTCCAGCTCGGGGAGCTGGAGGTAGTGGGAGGCCCGGAAGCCCACCCGCCGAGTCAGGGACATGCGCACGAAGCAGGCTCAGAAGGGCCAGCTGATGGCCCAGGCGAGACCGAGGTTCACCCAGGGGCTGACCGACCATTCGCTGCTCTGGATCCCTTCCTGGGCAAACGCGCCGGGGTACTTGATCTGCCAGAAGTTGAACCGGCTCTCGAGCTGAAGCGCGAGGCGATCGCTCAGGAAGAACCGGGTGCCGATCACCGGGGCGAACACGAACTTGGTGCCCATCTTGAAGAAGGCCGGATCGTCCGAGAGGCTCTCGCTGAACGCAAGGCCCGCGCTGGCGCCGGCGAAGGGGGCAAACCGGTTCCAGCTTTTGCCGCCGGTGAGGTTGAACTGCAGGCCGCCTTCGACCCAGACCACGGTGTTGTCTATCGGCCCGCTGATCCGGGACCCAGCCGGCTGGGTGGGATCGTAGACATCCCGCTCCAGCATGCCGTAGAACCCGCCGGCATTGAGCTGGATGGTCCGGTTGGCCAGGAAGGAGAACCGCAGGCCCACCACGTTCCCCTGGTGCGGGGCCACCCCGATGGCGCCGCCGCTGCCGAAGAACTTCCCTCCCGACACCACCAGGAAGGCCGACCGGCGGATATCGCGATAGGGGGAGGTTGCAGGATCATGTCCCACCTGGGCCGGGAGCCGCGAGGCCAGGCCTGTCAGGCATAACCCGGCCAGGATGAAGCAGTGACGGGCAGGCAGAAATGCGGTCCAGTGCATAGCGTCGGTCAGTCTCTTTCGGTCAGGCTCTTGCCGGTCATTTCGAGGGGCTGCTCCAGCCCCATCAGCTCGAGAATGGTGGGCGCGACATCGCAGAGCGCGCCGCCCTTCCGCAGACCCGTGATGTCGGTCCCGACCGCCAGGAACGGAACCGGGTTGGTCGTGTGCGCGGTATGCGGTCCGCCCGTGGCCGGGTCGATCATGACTTCGCAGTTGCCGTGGTCGGCCGTGATCAACAGCCTGGTACCCGAGCGGGCCGCGCTGGTCACAACCCGCGCGAGGCACGCGTCGATGG
>DASTEX010000312.1:0-3190 GCA_035709185.1 Gemmatimonadales bacterium | reverse complement strand
CGGCCGCCCGAGGGAGGCCCTCGACGGGTGGCCGCGCTGGTGGCGCACATGCACAACTGCGGGCTGCGCTACCTGGAGCGGACCGACCCTGCCGCGCCGGTCCCGCAGACACTCGACCGCCACCGGGTCACCCCGGCCCAGGCGCTCAAGGCGTTAGGCGCCAAACGGAAGGCAGTGCTCGGCGTGGTGGGCGCTGCCCTGGCCGGCAATGGAAAGATCATCGGCTTCCCCGGAGGGGCCGTGAAGTATCTCACCTATTACATGGTGCACGACGCCCACCACCGGGGCCAGATCATGGATCTGGCCCGGCGGCTGGGTCATCCCATTTCCCGCCGGACCATGGCGGGAATGTGGGAGTGGAGTGCCCGCGCCCGCGAGTAAGGAGGCGCCGTGGATCGCACCAGCTTCGTTGCCCCCGCATGGGGCATGGTGCCGCTCAGGGTGGTCATCGGCCTGGTCTTCCTGATGCACGGCAGCCAGAAGCTGCTGAGCCTGACCAGTACTGCTGCCTTCTTCGACAGCATCGGTATTCCCATCGCCCAGGTGGCCGCGGCGCTGGTGACCGCGCTGGAGATCCTGGGTGGCGTCGCTCTGATCCTCGGATGGTTCACCCGCGTGGTGGCCGCCCTCCTCGCCATCGACATGGCCGTCGCGATCCTGACCGCGCGCATGGATGGCGGCTTCTTCGCCCCCAGCGGGTTCGAGTTCGAGCTCACGCTCCTGGGTGCGTGTCTGACGCTCGCGGTGATGGGCGCCGGCGGATTCTCGCTCGATGCGATGCAGCGCCAGCGGAGAGGTCAGTAGCTCACACCTTTCGCTGCTGCATCCAGCGACAGGTCTTCATTCCCTCATCTTCAATGCGATTGTCTGTTTGCGGCCGCACCGTAGTTTGCGGTGAGCAGCACTGCTTCACCGTTTCCCCACGCCACACCTCGTGGTTCGGGGTACTGCACGCAATCACATTGAGGTTCCACATGGCACCAAGACACGGCACCAGCACCGAGCACGGCCTCCTCGTCGGCAGTTTCAGAGACCGGGAGAACGCCGAGCGGGCCTATGAGGCGCTCCTGCGCCGGGGCTATACCAAGGAGCAGATCAACGTCATGATGTCGGACGACGTGCGGAAGCGCTATTTCCCGGAGCGGGAAGTCGACACCGAACTGGGCAACAAGGCGGCCGAGGGCGGGCTGGCCGGTGCGGCAGTAGGTGGGACAGTGGGCGCCATCGCCGGCGTACTGGCCGCGGCCGGCACCCTGGCGATTCCGGGACTCGGCATCGTCCTGGCCGGTCCGCTCGCGGCTGGACTGGCGGGACTTGGTGCGGGCGCCGCCACCGGCGGCCTGGTGGGTGGACTGATCGGCGCGGGGATTCCGGAAGAGCACGCGAAGGTCTACGAGAAGGACATCAAGAGCGGCGCCATCCTGGTGGCCGTGGAGCCCCGCTCGGATGACGATCTGACGTATTTCGAGAAGGAGTGGGGCCAGCACGGTGAAGTGCGGGTACCGCGCACCTACATGTAACCATCCAGCGATCGGGTGATCCAGCGATTACGTGAGAGTTTTCGGAGCTCACACCGGTAATCGCCGGATCACCCGATCGCTGGATCGCTAGATGGAAAGCAGCCGCTTCACCAGTTGGATCTGCCCCGCATGGTACACCGCGTGGCAGGTGACCCCGAGGATCAGGCCGAACCGGTCGGATTCAGCCAGCGGCGAAGTGGTGCGCCCGGCCTCGATACCGGCCACTGCCTTCGCCACTTTCTCCTGCAGGCCGGCCAGCGTCTCACGTAGCTCCTTCCAGCCCAGGTCCTTCGCGCTGTTCAGTTCGAACCAGTCCTCGCCCTCCAGCGGGAACTTCCCGGGAGTCGCTCCCGTTACCTGAGCCAGCACCGACCGCACGCACCAGGCATGGTGCAGCGCGATTTCGGCGATGTTATGCCGACCGGGCGCCGGACGCCGGTAGGCCGCCGCGGCCGTCACGTCGGACAAGGCAGCGGCCAGGTCCGGGCCGTGCCAGGCACCGGGACCATAGCCCTCCTGGAGAATGCGACTCAGTGTCGCGGTGCCGGTGGGGGCCGTCGGTTCTGAAGCAAGGTTGGTCATGGTGATAACCTCTCAGCTGAGTCAGCGATCAATGGGAGTGGACATGATAGGGCAGGGCCGGCGGGGATTCCTGGGAAAAATTGCGGTTCGGGAAAGAGTATAATTCGGCATGCTGCCGAGCCCGCGCGCGCTGCGATCCCAGGTGGAACACGCCGTCCGGCAACGGATGCGGCTGGGCCAGCCGGGTCACACCACCGGCATCGAGCTGGCCCGGAGCGATGGATGGATCGCTCACGACGTGGTCTGCACCTCCGGCCCCCACGACCGGTCTTTCGAGGAACAGCACTCCGCCGTCTCGGTCGCGCTGGTGCTGGCGGGCACGTTTCAGTACCGCGCCGGGTCCACCCGCGACACGCTGGTACCCGGCTCCGTGTTGCTGGGCAATCCCCGCCAATGCTTCGAGTGCGGGCACGAGCATGCTGCCGGGGATCGCTGCCTGGCCTTCACCTTCAATCCCGAATACTTCGAGCGGGTGGCGTTCGATGCCGGCGGATCGAGGGTGGGATTCCGGGTCGGGCGGCTGCCGCCGCTCCGGGAGCTTTCCGGCATCAGCGTTCGGGCGGCGACCGGAGTGCTGGACCCGGCCGGCGTGGCGTGGGACGAGCTGGCCCTCGAAGTGGCGGCCAGGGTTTCAGCGTTGGCGAACGGAGTGCCGGCGGGGTCGGGCCCTCCCACCGGCGCGGAGTCGCGGGTGACCGCCAGCGTGCGGGCCATCGAACGCGACCCCGCGGCTCGGCATCCGCTCCAGCGGCTGGCGCGCGAGGCGAGGCTGAGTCCGTATCATTATCTGCGGGTGTTCCAGCGGGCGACCGGTGTCACGCCGCACCAGTTCATCCTGCGAACCCGGCTCCGTGAAGCCGCGGCCCGACTGGCTGGGGACGACGGGCGCGTGATCGAGATTGCGCTGGAGGCCGGGTTCAGCGACCTCTCCACCTTCAATCGCGGCTTCCGGGCTGAATTCGGGATGAGCCCGAGGGAGTATCGTCGGGCCCACCGCAGGTCCTGACACCGCCAGGAAAGCTGTATGTAAGGGGCGCTTCAGGGCCGGCGGGAATGTCGGTCGGTTCGCCCTGTCACGCTGGCCGGTG
>DASTEX010000311.1:0-3585 GCA_035709185.1 Gemmatimonadales bacterium | reverse complement strand
GAGAAGCAGGCCACGGTGCGGCACCTGCTGATGACGAGTTCCGGAGTCTTTCATCCAGCCTCCAATCCGGGCGACAACCTCGACTCGGCGCCGCCCCGCGGCTCGCAGAAGCCGGGCGAGTACTTCCTCTACAGCAACTGGGACTTCAACGCACTGGGGACCATCTTCGAGCAGCTCACCGGCAGCAACCTGTACGATGCGCTGGAGCGCGACCTGGTGCGGCCGCTCGGCATGGAGGACTGGAAGCGGGAGATCCAGAAGAAGAGCGGCGACACCACCCGCTCGATTCACCCGGCGTACCACATGTGGTTCTCCACCCGGGACATGGCGCGGCTCGGGTACCTGATGCTCAGGGAAGGGAAGTGGAAGGATCGGCAGGTGATTCCGGCCTCGTGGGTCAAGGAGAGCACCACGCTGCTGGTGCCGTCGTCCCGGATGAACCCGGCCGGCGCGCGCGAAGGCAAGCTGGGCTACGGATATCTCTGGTGGATCCTGGAAGAGCCGTCGGGGAGTCTGCTGGCCGGGGCCTACAGCGCCCGGGGAGCGTACGGGCAGTACATCCTGATCGTGCCGCGGCTGGACATGGTGATAGCGCATAAGCGCGCCGTACGGCAGGGCGATACCACTCCGGTCAGCTGGAATCAGTTCATGGAGCTGACCCGGCAACTCATCGGTGCCCGGTGTCCCAAGGGAGAATGCGGCGGAATGGCAAACTGATGAATCACCTGAGCGGGTGAATCAGCGCCCTGGCCTCCGGCGACCGTGAATCCGGTACGACACGATGTCGTCCGGATCCAGCCGCACGCCTTCCCGCACCGCCTCCTTCACGAAGTCGGCGTCTACCCGGTGAATCCGGAACGCCACCAGCTCGTCGAGATCGATGTTCTTCAGGCCGGTCTCCGTGATCGAACGGATGAATGCCGGCGTCACCCCGTGAATCCGCATTGCCACCAGCTCATCCGGGTCGGGGTGACTGTATCCCAAGGTTGAAATCTCCCTCACGAACTCGGGCGTCACCTTGTGGATCCGGAACGAGACCAGCTCATCGAGGTCCAGCGACTGGTCCACGCTCTCCCGAATCCCCCGGATGAAATCCGGATCCACCTGGTGAATCCGCAGCGCTACCAGCTTGTCCGACGACGGGTTGCGATAGCCCAGCGCAGCCAGCTCGCGCGCGAATTCCGGGTCTACCCCATGGATCCGCATCGCGATCAGGTCGTCGGCATCTTCGCTCTCGACCCCCGCCTGCCTCAGTCCCCTCGCCCAGTCGGTCCGGACATTGTGAATCAGCATCGCCAGCCACTCATCCGGGTCCAGCTCGTGGTCGAGGCCGAGCCCGCTCCGGAACTGCTCATTGGGCTCGAACGTCCAGGTGCCTTCGCCCAGACCATCCTGGAACTCGCCCTCGAACCGGAGCACGCCGGCGTCCCGTCGCAGCTCGAACCGGGCGGGACCGCTCCAGCGGCTGTCGTTCGCCGCCAGGCCGCTCAGCTCGCTCACCTTCATGGTGAATCCGAACTCCCGGTCCCGCCGGGTCCGCCCGCTTTCGGCGTCGAAGTGGATCCAGAGGACCCGACCCGCGTTCTGCCGGGGTCGCCAGCGCAGTTCGGCCTCCCAGGTACCGCTGTTCCGGTCGGGCTGGGCCGCCAGCTCCGGCGCCACCGCTGCCAGCCCGACCAGGGTGCCCGCCGCCAGCAGGATTGAATACCGCATGTGGGCCTCTGACAATGAGATACCTGCTTAGACACCGGCGGGGGTGCACAGCGTTGCAGTCCCGTCGGTAAATTCCCCGGTCCTATGGCCTCCGTGGTTTCTCCCGCCCTGGTTCCTCCCGTCGCCGAGCAGCGGCCCCACACCGTCATGCGATTCGGCGAGCTGCTGGAGGATCCCTACCACTGGCTGCGGGACCGGGACGACCCCGCGGTTCGGGTTCATCTCGAGGCGGAGAACGCGTACGCCGAAGGGGTGCTGGCCCCGCTCAACGACTCGCGGGAGCGCCTCTACCAGGAGATGCTGTCGCGAATCAAGCAGACCGATCTGACGGTCCCGTTCTACGACCGCGGCTTCTACTACTACACCCGGACCGAAGAGGGCCGCCAGTATCCCATCCACTGCCGCAAGCAGGGCTCGCTCGCCGCGCTGGAGCAGGTGTTGCTCGACCTCAATGCCCTCGCCGCCGGCAAGCCCTTCATGGCGCTGGGCGAGTTCGACGTCACCGACGACGGCCGGCTGCTGGCCTATTCCACGGACGAGACCGGCTTCCGGGAATACGTGCTGGAGGTGAAGGACCTGGAGAACGGCACCATGGTTCCGCTCCGGATCGAGCATTCCAGCAGCGCCGCCTGGAGCGCCGACGGGCAGTGGCTCTTCTACGTTACCGAGGACGCCGCCAAGCGACCCCACCGGCTCTGGCGCCACCGGTTAGGCACCGACCAGCATCACCTGATATATGAGGAGACCGACGAGGCCTTCCGGATCGGCGTGGGCCGGACCCGAAGCGGCGCCTGGCTGATGCTGCAGTCTTCCAGCCACACCACCAGCGAGACCCGGCTGCTGCCGGCCGACGCGCCGGCCGGCGAATGGCGGATTTTCCTGCCGCGGGTCCGGGAGCGGGAGTACGACCTCGACCACCAGGGCAGCCGCTGGGTGATGCGGATCAACGATACCGGCCGGAACTTCCGGGTGGTGGCAGTGCCGCTCAATGACTGGCGGCCCGAGGCGTGGGAGGAGTTGCTGCCGCATCGGGAACAGGTGATGGTGGAAGCGGTCGACTGCTTCGCGACCCACGTGGTGGTGAGCGAACGGGACACCGGCCTCCCCCGGATCCGGCTGCTCGACTGGGACGGGCAGAGCAAGCATGTGCCGTTCCCCGAGGCGGTGTGCGAAGCGTGGCTCGGTCCCAACCCGGAATACGACAGTTCCCGGCTCCGCTACCACTATCAGTCGCTGGTGACGCCGATGTCGGTGTTCGAGTACGACATGACCACCGGCGACACCACGTTGCTCAAGCAGACGGAAGTGTTAGGTGGCTACGATCCCTCGCAGTACCAGAGCGACCGGCTCTGGGCCACCGCGCCGGACGGCACCCTGGTCCCGATCTCCCTCGTCTGGCGGCGGGACCGGCCCCGGAACCGGGGCCCGCTCTACCTCACCGGATACGGGGCCTACGGTTTCTCCTACCCCATCGTGTTCTCGTCCAACCGGCTGAGCCTGCTCGACCGCGGCTTGGCCGTCGCCATCGCGCACGTGCGGGGCGGGAGCGACCTGGGCAAGCCGTGGCACGACGGCGGCCGGATGGCCCACAAGCGGAACACGTTCACCGATTTCATAGCCGCGTCCGAGCATCTGATCGAGGAAGGCTGGACCAGTCCGGAGAACCTGGTGATCGAGGGGGGGAGTGCCGGCGGTCTGCTGATGGGCGGCGTGGTCAATCTCCGGCCTGACCTGTTCCGCGCGGTGCTGGCCCAGGTTCCCTTCGTGGACGTCATCAACACGATGTCGGATCCCACGCTGCCGCTTACCGTCGGCGAGTTCGAGGAGTGGGGCAATCCGGCCATGGAGGAGCAGTACCGCTGGATGCGGGAG
>DASTEX010000310.1:0-2010 GCA_035709185.1 Gemmatimonadales bacterium | reverse complement strand
CCGGCGGGCGCGCTCCGATGACGCGGCGGGGCGGCGGCTGGCCCGGAATGCGGGTGGTGTCGGTCGGACCGGGAGGCGCGGGCGGGACGGCGGCCGCGGTGTCGCGCACCCGGGTGGTATCGGCGGCGCGGGTCGTATCGGCCACCTGCGTAGTGTCCCGGGCGGTATCCCGCGGCCGGTACAAGCTGTCGTAGACGGCCTGGGGCAATACTGCCTCCACCCCAATCGCGGTCGAGTCCGGCAGCAGCAGGACCCGCACGGAATCGGCCGGCAGACGCTGGTAAGGATCGAGGTGACCGGTGAAGGTGACGCTGGCCGCCAGGGAGTCGACCCGCGCCACCGTGGTGATGCGAGGCGGCACCGAATCGTGCCGGAAGGCCCACAGCTCGCCCACGGAATCGCGGCCGGCGGCCACCCGTACCGAGTCGAACAGCTCACGGCTCTCCAGGCGTGCGTTCCGGTTCTGGTCGATGGCGCCGTATACCACGTACTCACCCCGGGGCAGCGGGCCGAACCGGAAGCGTCCGGTCGAATCGGCCTGGGTCCGGTAGACCAGGCTGTCGGGCAGCAATACGGCCTCGATCAGCGCGCCGGGTGCGGGACGCGACGTGGTCCAGTCGACGATCAGCCCCGTGAGCGAATCGGAGGGCAGCTCGGTTCCGGTGGTGAAGGTCACCACTGTGGTCGAGCGCGAGATGTTGTTTCGCAGATCCCGAACCCCGGCCATCAGCTCGACCCGGTAGACCGTGTTGGGGCGCCAGCCCTCGCGCGGTTTCACCGTGATGCGGTCGCGGCGCCAGCGGACCACCGGCACTTCTTCCGTGGGTGACAGCACCACCAGCCGCTCGAGGTCCCCGGTGCCGAGACCGAAGTTGGGCTGGCCGCCCTCGGAGACCACCTCGTCGAACTGGAACTCGACATCACCTTCAAACCCGGGGTAGGAGCCCAGCGAATCGGGCCGGGTGGCGAGAAGATCCGGGGCCAGCCGGTCGGGAGGCCCGCCGGGAGGCGGGGCAATCCGGGCGCAGCCGAGAACGGCGGCGAGCAGGACCAGCGCCGGCCGGCTCACCCCGCGCAGCCGAGCTGGGTGCGCTTGCGGCGCAGGGAATCGGCCTGGTCGCGCCACGACGAGAGTTTTTCCCGTTCCCGCTCCACTACGCTGGCCGGGGCCCGCCGGGTGAACTGCTCGTTGCCGAGCTTCTTCTCCTGGCCCTCGATCAGCCCGGCCAGCCGGCTGAGCTCGCTGCCGAGCCGCCCGCATTCGCGATCGAGATCGATGAGCTCGCCTAACGGAACGGTTACGGTGGTGCCGTCGGTCAGCACCGCGTGTCCCGCGCCGGGCACCGCGCCGTCGCCGTCCCGCTGGGACAGCGCGCTTGCCTTCGCCAGCCGCAGCACGGTGGCTTCCTCCGCCTTGAGCGCGCGCCGCGCCGAAGCGGAGGCACTGCCGATCATCACGCGGACCGGCTGGCCCGGCTGGACCCCGTATTCGGCCCGAATGGAACGGATCGCGCCGATCAGCTCCTGGATCAAGCCGAAGTCGGCCAGGGCCTCCGGGTCGGTGGCCCGGTCATCGGGCCGGGGCCAGGGGGCTTCGGAAATGGATGCTTCGGCGTGGCGCCCGGGCAGGCGCTTCCACAGCGTCTCGGTGATGAACGGCATGGCCGGATGCAGCAACCGGAGCGCCACGTCGAACACCTGGGCCAGAACCGCGCGGGCCACATCGCCGCCGGGCTGGGTGCCGTAGAGCCGGGGCTTCACCTGCTCGATGTACCAGTCGGCCAGGTCGCTCCAGAGAAAGTGATAGGCGGTGGCGACGGCCTCATTGAGGCGATAGCGCTCCCAGGCCTGGGTCACTTCGCGCACGGCCGCGTCGCAGCGGGCGATGATCCAGCGGTCCGCCAGCGTGAGCTCCGGTTTCCGCACCACGTTCCGGTGCGGTCCGGCCAGCGGCCGGGTCGGCCCTTCGAGGTTCGACAGGATGAACCGGCCGGCATTCCATAGCTTGTT
>DASTEX010000309.1:0-7223 GCA_035709185.1 Gemmatimonadales bacterium | reverse complement strand
ACCACCTCGACCGACTCGGTGCCCCGGACCCAGCGCGGAACCATTACCTCCTCGCCCCTCACGTTCTCCAACCCCTCGCGCTTCATCTCGGCCAGCACCCAGTCGATAGCGCGTTCGAGCGGTTCGGTGCCGCTGAAGCGGGGTCCGAACGTGTCGGTCAGCCGGGCCAGCTTCCGCCAGGCAGCGGAGTCTCTGGTGGCGGCTTGGATGATCCGGGCCGCGGCCTCGCCGTACCGGGCTGGTAACGACTGCTGGGCTTCCAGCTGGAGCGCGCCTGCCAGCAGCAGGAACGTGAGCCACCGCATCGTGCCTCCGGAGATCGGTCTCACCGCCCGGCCGTCCGGGCGTGTTTCCTGAGCAGTTCTTTCACCTTGTCGTGCGGCAGCGCGGGAATCCTGACCCCGTCCGCGCCGGTCATATCGGTGGCGGCCAGCATCGCGTTCAGGATCGATTCCTCGGTGGCATCGATCGTGGCCTGGAACAGACCGTTGATCTCGTTGTTGGAAAGCATCTTCACGGTGGCGGTTCCCGAAGCGACGTCGCTCGCGGGGTTCGCGGTCGAGAAGGCGACGAAGATGTCGCCCGAGCTGTTGGCGCCGATTCCGCCCATCCGGCCGATACCGAGCGAAGCGCGCTTGACCAGCCGTTTGAGCTGGTGGGGCAGGAGTGGCGCGTCGGTCGCGACGACGATGATGATGGACCCCATTTCGGCCGGCTCCTCCCGCCCGGGCGCCTGGCCGCACCGCGGCAGGCGCGACCCCGCCGGGGGGTCGATACTGTAACAGGCTGCCGGTTCCTGCCAGTCGGGCAATGAGGCCCACGGCGTTCCTGCAATCCGGAGCGCGCGCCGGCCGCCGTAGTTGCATTGGACCAGCACGCCCACGGTCCAGCCGCCAGTCTCCAGTTTGCGCGATGCCGTACCGATCCCACCCTTGAAGCCGTGACAGATCATGCCGGTGCCCCCGCCGACATTGCCTTCGGTAACCCGGCCACTCCTGGCCGAGTCGAGGGCGGCGAAAGTGTGCTCTTTGGTGACGTGAAAGCCGTTGATGTCGTTCAGGGTCCCGTCCCAGGTCTCGGCCACCACCGGAAGCGACCAGTCGAAGGACTTGCCGCGTTGGACGATCCACTCGATCACCGCATCGTGCACGATGCCGACGCTGTGGGTGTTGGTGATCATGATCGGCCCGCCCAGGAACCCGGACTCTTCCACCCAGGTAGTGCCGGTCATCTCTCCGTTGCCGTTGAGGGTGAACCAGGCCGCCATCACGTTGTCGTCGGAGTTCTTCCCTCGCGGGAGAACGGCGGTGACGCCGGTGCGGACCGGCCCCTGTCCCCGGACCAGCTTGCCTTCACCCCGGATGATGGTGGTGTGACCCACCTCCACCCCGGCAACGTCGGTGATGGCGTTGAGCATCCCGGGCGTCCCGTCGAGCGGGATGCCGAGGTCGCGGGCCCGGGGGCGGGTCTGGGCCGGCAGCGGAAACGCAAGGCCCGAAACGAGAATGATGGTCAGAAGGCGCATAAGACCCCCAAGCGGGTAATGAGTGCTGCGAGCTGGAAGTTCAGTCGCGGAGCAACGGTCGGGTGAGACAGGTGGGACCGCCGCCGCCCTTGATCGAGACCTCCGACCCGGGATAGGTCCGCACCCGGATCCCCGCCGCTTCCATCCGGCCCTGGGTCACCGGGCTGCCCTCCAGCATGATGCAGTCGGCCGGAGCCACGGGGAGGACATTGCAGGCCATCCGGTCGTACTCGTGATCCGGCACTTCGATCAGGGTCCAACCTTCGTCGAGCAGCCGCGACCGGAACGGGACGGCCATCAGCCGGGAATAGACCACCGCGGTGCGTTCCGCCACCGGACTCAGGATCGACATCAGGTGCAGGCAGTCATTGGGGCCGGTCCAATGGGGGAGGGGGACCGCGATGACTTCATCGATCTGATCGCCTAACAGATAATCCAGCTGCTGGATCCCGCTGGCGTTGCTGCGGTAGCCTTCGCCCACCGCGACCAGCCGCGGCGTGAGGAAGACCACGTCGCCGCCTTCCAGTATCCCTGGCGGCTCGATCCGCCCCACGATCGGTATGCCGGCCTGCTCCAGCCACTGGAGCACCACGTCCGGCTCGGCGGCCCGGGCCGGCTTGCCCATCCGGCAGATGATCGCGCCCTGCGGGCCCATGATCACCGGATCGTGCACGTAGACCGAATCGAGTCCGGTCTGGTCGTCCGGTGGCAGGGTGTGGACCCGGACTTCGGATTCGTGCAGCAGCCGCACCAGCACATTGTGCTGCTCGCCGGCCTGCTCCAGGTCCGGGCGAGCGGTGTATTGCAGCTCGCGCCACTCGGCTTCCACCCGGGTGGGCGAACGCCAGGCCGCCCTGGGGCTCTTCATCAGCACGCTCCGAAGCGGGCCGATGTTGCTCGCCACGCCCACGGCGCTTATCGCGACGTCCCGCACCAGGACCTCAGGAACAGGGTCAGCACCAGTACCGCCTCCAGTACCTCATCGATCTGAATGCATTCGTTGACGGCATGGGCCAGCGCAATATCGCCCGGGCCGTAGAGTACCGCCGGCATGGCTCCGTGATTGGTGAAGAGCCGCAGATCCGATCCATAGGTCACGCCCCGCACCGCAGGCTCGCCGTTCAGCGCCTGGCGATGCGCGGTGGCGAGCTCCGAGACGACCGGCTGGTCCATCGCGGTTTCGCCCGACTCGAACTGGCCCTCGATCCATTCCACCAGGGGCGGGTGCTCCGCCAGCCATGGGTCGAGCGCGGAGAGCTCGGCCACGCGCCGCTCCAGCGCTTCGCGTGCCTCTCCCACCGTTTCGCCCGGAAAGACGCCGAACCGCCCCTCCGCGATGACCGACTCGGGCACCGTGCTGTGCCAGTCACCGCCCCGGATCGTGCCGATGCTGATCGGTGCGACCTGATCCGGATCGGGGTAGAGCAGGCTGCGATAGCCGGCGTGGCGATCCCGCTCCAGCTCCAGCAGCCCCCGATGGAGCAGCGCGAACTTCTCGATGGCGCTGACCCCGTGCTGTCGCATGGCGCCGTGCGCGGCCCGGCCCGCGACGGTGAGCCGGAAGGTGAGCGCGCCCGACTGGACCGGGCAGAGCGCCATGGCGGTGGGCTCGAGAATGACCACGCCGTCGGCGTGAATGCCATCGATGATCGTCATGAGCGTCCCGCAGCCGCCCGATTCCTCTCCCACCACGCTCTCGACGATCAGGTCGCCGGCCGGCCGCCAGCCGAGGTCCTGGAGCACCCGGATCGCCATCAGCGCCGACGCCAGGCCCGACTTCATGTCGCACGATCCGCGACCGTAGAGCCAGCCTTCGCGCTGCTCACCACTCCAGGGCGAGTGGTGCCACCGCGCAGGATCGCCCGGAGACACCACGTCCACATGACCATTGAGAATGAGTGACCGCCCGCCTCCGGTGCCGTGCCAGCGTCCGATCACGTTCACCCGTTCGTAGGGGGAGAAGCCGTCGTCCCCGAAGGCGGGATGGTTGTGCATCCGGTCGAACACTACCGGCTGAACCATCGTCTCAAGTCCGAGGCTCCGGAGCTGCGCCGCCATCAGCTCCTGGACCGCGCGCTCTTCGCCCGGCAGGCTGGGCGTGCGGACCAGCGACTGGATGAGCGCGATGAGCTCCTGGCGACGGGAGCTGACGGCCTGTCTCAGAGTATCGATTGCTTCCATAGTCGTTAGTCGCTAGTCGCTAGTCACGAGCTTCTCACCGGGTTTCGCTCTACTCGGCCGGCTTCGCTGACCGGCCGCGGTAAATCAGCAGTCATCAGGACCAGCGACTAGCGACCAGTGACTAGCGACTGGAGAACCATTTCCCACCCACACAGGTGTCCGTCACTACCCCGGCATCGGCTCCAAACACGAAAGCATCCAGCAACGTGTCCTGAGTTGCGCCGGCCAGTGCCAGCGAATTCAGGTCCAGCAACGCGAAATCGGCCCACAGCCCCGGCGCAATCCGTCCCGCCTCTACGCCGAGCGAGTCGGCGCCGCCGGCCGTGGCCATGGTGAGCAGCGTGCGAGCGACGTGACCTTCACCATCCCGGACTGCACCGCGCTCCTCCCGGCGGAGGCGCTGGCCGTACTCCAGCCAGCGCATCTCCTCCACCAGATCGATCCGCGCGTTGGAATCGGTGCCCAGGCTGACCCGGTCATAGGGCAGCCCGTCCAGCGACGGCAGACCATCGCCCAGGTTGGCCTCGGTCACCGGGCACACGCAGATCCGCCCGCCCAGCTCGATGAAGGCGGCCCGGTCATCCGGCTCGGTGTGGGTGCAATGGACCGCGGTGACGTGCTCGGCCTTGCCGATGGTGTCGAGCAGCACCCGCATCGGGGGACGGCCATATGCCTTCACGCACTCGGTGATCTCCCGCCGCTGCTCCTCGACGTGGATGTGAAACGGCAGTCCGCGCCGCATGGTCTCGGCGTGAACCGCGGCGAGCTCGTCCAGGTCGGCGGCCCGGATGCTGTGCACCACGCCGCCCAGGGTCTGCCCCGGGCCCAGATGTTCGGCCAGAGCGTCCAGGTTGCCCCAGAAGCGTTCGGGCGAAGGCGTTTCGAACCGGCGCTGTCCCGGCCCGAGCGGCCGGCCCACGCCGCCGGTGCGGTAGTAGGTGGCCAGCAGCACCAGGCGAATCTGGGCCGCGCGCGCGGCCTTGAGCACCAGGCGATCGTAGCCGAAGTCCTTCGACGCGGGGCCGTGGTGGAAGTAGTGGAATTCCCCGACGGTGGTGATGCCTGCGGCGCGCATCTCGGTAAAGGCCTGGGTCGTTACGGCGAGGAAATCTTCCGGTCCCAGCTGCTCCACCAGAGCGTACATCGCCTCGCGCCAGCTCCAGAAACTGCCGGCACCGGAACCGAACCGCTCCCCTTTGCCCCGGAGCCCACGCTGGAACGCATGAGAATGCCCGTTGACCAGGCCAGGGATGAGCGCGCGGCCTTCGAGCAGTCGGGTGGGCTCGCGCTTGAGCTTCCCGACCCGCATGATGCGACCGTCTTCCCCTATCGCGAGGCTGATGCCGGACTCGAACCGCTTGCCGGTCCAGGTAAGCTCCGCTTCGATCACTTCGGCCGCGTTCACGGCTGCTCCGACAGGCAGAAGCGGTTCACCAGGCGGTCGAGGTGGGTCTCGGCCCGGCGGAACTGGTCCAGGGTCAGGTACTCGTTCGGCTTGTGAGCGGTCTCGATGCTGCCGGGGCCATAGATCACGCAGTCGAAACCGGCCGTCTGGAGCCAGCCGGCGTCGGTGGCGTATGCCACGCTCAGGGTTTCGGACTGCCGCATCTCCTCCGAGGCGGCCCGCACCACCGGCCGGTCTTCCGCCACCAGGAACGGGGGGCTGTCACCCGAGACCTCCAGCTCGAAGGGACCGGCCACCGCGGCAGTCACCGCCTCGCGTACCCGCTCGACCAGGTCCTCCGCCCGCATGCCAGGGAGCACCCGGAGCCCGACGTCCACCTGGCAACGGTCGGGGACCACGTTGACGGCCACGCCGCCCTGGATCTGTCCTACGTTCAGCGGCACGAACGGCACTTCCGGGAAGAACTCGGCCGAAGGCGGCCGTTCGGCGCTCATCAGGTCGCGCAGCGCCGCCAGCGCAGTGATGGCGTATGCGGCCGGCTCAATCGCGTTCCGGCCCAGGTGGGGATACCCGCTGTGGGCCGTCACCCCCCGAAACACCAGCCGCAGCTTGAGGTGGCCCTTGTGCATCCGGACCACCTTGAGCTCGGTCGGCTCGCCGATGATGACATTCCGGGGGAGTGACCCGGGGTCGGCCCAGCTCTCGACGAATCGGCGGGCACCGAGCGTGCCCAGCTCCTCGTCGTAAGTGAAGAAGAGACAGAGCGGATGCCGCAGCCGCGACGGCTCGGTGAGCGCCAGCCGGTTCATGGCCAGGGCCAGGAACCCCTTCATGTCGGCGGTGCCCCTGCCGACCAGCCGGTCGCCCTGCTCGGTCATCCGGAAGGGCTCGGACTCCCATTCCGGCTCCTCGGCCGGGACCACATCCATGTGACCCGAGAGCATCAGGCCGTCCCGGATCTGGGGATCGGCCGCCGGCCCGGCCTCGATCACCAGGTTGGCCTTGGTCTCATCCGCGGAGTAATTGCGCCGGATCCGGATCCCGGGCCGGTCCAGGTAGTCGCTGATGAAATCGGCGATCGGGAGGTTGCTGTTCCGGCTGATGGAGTCAAACCCCACCAGCCGGCGGAGCAGTTCGGTGTTGTCGAGGAGGGCGAGCACGGGGGAAGTCTGCCCGACGGGACCATTCCCCGGCAAGGGCGTTGCCCGGCCCCGGATGCGGACCTAGCTTCGGAGCCGGTGCCCCGCTCCCATTCTCCGGTACGCCGTTCCCCCGATCTGCATGGGGGCCAGCCTCTCTTCGCCGGATCCACCGTTCCGGTGCGGGCCCTGCTGGATGCCATCCGGCGGGGTGAAAGCGTGGAACGGTTCCTGGAACAGTGGCCGGAGCTGGATGCCCGCCAGGTGCGCGCGGTGCTGACCCTGGCCCTGGAAGACCTGATCGAGCGAGAGCGGGTCCCGCCCAGTCCGCCGCAGGCCTCTCTCCTTCCACGGACCGACGACCAGGGCGTGATCGTGAACCCGGCCGATCTGAGCGCGGACCAGGTGGTGGGGCGGAAGGTGCTGTGCCCCGCCTGCCGCCGGCTGGTGTTCCAGTCGTGGCCCGAAGGATGGGATGCGCATGCCGAGTACAAGTGCGCCGGAATCACCGCGGTAGAGGGAACTCGACGCAAGGGCGAATTCAAGAGCCGTTATGGGTATCTCTTTCGATAACCGCGAATGCAGAGTGCAGGTTGCAGAGTGCAGGATGCAGACGAGCCTTCCATCAGGTGTCGATTCGGGGGGCGGGACCCTTCTGCACTCTGCACTCTGCAATCTGCATTCGTACGTTCTTCCCGGAATGCGAGATGAATAGGAAATTGATTGCCGCCCTCCTCATTGCGACCATACTGGTGGTAGCGGCCGTAGTGGCGATTCCCGTCTTTCTCATCATGCCGTTCAAGAGCCAGACGCCCAGTGGGGTCGAGCTCTCCTTCGCCCTGCGCCGCTGGTCGCCCCTGGTCACCGCCGGGGGACTCGGCGTCGGGTTGCTCCTGGTCGCGCTGCTCTGGCGCGGAGCCCGGCGTTGGGGCCGGGCGCTGGCGGTGCTGGCACTGGTGCCCCTGGGCGTGGC